>DASTQB010000276.1:0-9258 GCA_035761985.1 Pyrinomonadaceae bacterium | reverse complement strand
ATCCGCGGCTAAAGGTTTTCTTTCCAGAAATCGAGCATCAGCCGGTACATGTGACGTGCGCCGGCCTCGTCCGAAACTCCGTGCTTGCGCATCGGATAGGCCATCATGTCAAACCGTTTTCCGGCAGTGATCAGCGCGTCGATAAACGCCAGCTCGTTATACGGATGCACGTTGTCGTCGTACGTTCCGTAGATGATCAGTAGACGACCGTGCAGTTGTTTCGCGAGTGGAATTACCGACGAGCTTTCATATCCTTTGGGATTCTCCTGCGGCGTGCGCATCGGGCCTTCGGTCCACTTTGAGTCGTAGTAGCGCCAGTCGACAACCGGCGCGCCCGCGATACCGGCTTTGAACTCCTGAGAACGCGTCATCAGGTTGAGTGTCATGTAACCGCCGTAGCTCCAGCCCCACACACCCACGCGCTCCGGATCAACCCAGCTCTGCTTTTTGAACCAGCGTGCCGCAGCAACAAGATCAGGCGTCTCTGCTTCACCGAGACGCTTGACCACTGTGTTTTCAAGTTCCTTGCTGATGCCGGTTGCTGAACGATTGTCGACCTTCACCACGACATAACCCGCGTCGAGCAACAACTGGTTCCACAACGTGTCGCCCTGCCAGGCGTTTGAGACCTGCGGCGCCGATGTTCCGCCATAGATAAACATGATTACCGGATACTTCTGATCCTCCCGGAAACTTTTCGGCTTCAGGATCTCAGCGGGCATTCGAAACCCATCGTCAGCGGGGATAGTGAGTAACTCAGGAAACTGAACGTCATATTCCGCGAGCAACTGCGTGCGTGCAGAAGCGACCGGCTGCACGAGTGCGCCGTCACTCGCGTGCAGTCGCAGCGATGGCAGCGTACGAACGTCTGAGAAGCGATCGAGAAAGTATCGCGCGTCCGGCGACATCGAGATGCGATGCGTGCCCGGCTCTTTCGAAACGCGCATGAACCCAGATCCGTCGGGGCGGATGCGATACAAGTGTCGTTCGATCGACGACTGCTCGAGCGCAGTGAAATAAATCCACTGGTTCTTTTCATCGACGCCGGTGATTGCCTGTCGCACCCAGAACGCTCCTCCTCCCGCGCTCGCGAGTGCCCAACGTCCTTTCGTCACCTGGTTCAGGAGCGTGCCGTCCATGCGGTAACGATAGAGATGCATGTAGCCGTCTCGTTCCGACGGCCAGAGAAAGTGCTGCCCGTTAGCGAAGAAGTAGAGATCGTCATTCATGTTTACCCAACCAGGATCGGTTTCGGTAAGCACATGTGTAGCCTTCCCTGTTTTGCGATCGGCGAAGTACAAAGACAGTTCGGTTTGAAGTCGTGGCATGGTTGCGAGGCTCAAGCGGCTGCCGTCGGGAAGCCATTTCGCGCGGACGATGTACTCGAATGGTTTGTCGGTTATTGAAATCCAGGTTGTGCTGGTTTGTCCGAGCTCGTTTATTCCCAGACGTACGCGCGGATTCGCGCGACCGGCTCGCGCGTATCGCTGTTTGATCACACGCGGCGAGAAAGGAACAATATCGACGAAGTAAGTGAGATCAACTTCCGATTCGTCTGACTGAAGATACGCGATCGCCTGTGAGTCGGGCGCCCACCAGTATCCGATGTCACGACGCCCAAAAACTTCTTCCCAGTAAACCCATGACAACGTGCCGTTCAGCAGTGTTTCTGAACCATCGTGCGTGATCTGATTCTCACGATTCGTGTCGAGGTCGTAGAAATAAAGATTGTTCGTTCGCACGTAAGCGACGCGGCGACCGTTCGGAGAAAAGCTGGCTGATGTTTCTTCTGCGGGCGTTGAAGTGAGGCGTTGAAAACGCGCACTGTTCAGTTCGAGAACAAAAACATCTCCTTTGAAGATGTACAGCGCTTGCCGGCCTGAGCCGTCGAAAGCGAGCGGCCACGGCAAACTGTTTATCCCGTCGACGGAGCGCTTGAGATCCGCGAGTGCGCGCGCGGCATCGACGATCGACTGCCGTTCGCCCTTTGCTGGATTCAGCTTCTCGAAAGTTTGCTCGGCGGGCGGGCGACGATTGTCGAGTATGACGAGCGTTCCATCATCGAGCCATGTGGTCGTTGGAACACTTGCCACCGCCCGGCCTTCAGGACCGAAGATCCATTCTAGCGTTAACTCTCGTTTGCTGGTCTGCGAGAACGTGTTTGCGGCACAGCACGCGAGTAGAACCAGAGCTATCGTGAAGCGCGCGACGCGCGCAGTTAGACTGTGCATCATGATCATGTCTGCTATCTCGGGTTTGCGGCTTTACTTAGAAGATCGGGCGGAATGTTTGCGCCCGTAACCAAAAGCACAACACGCCGGCCGGCGTACGCTGCGGAGTTCTGAAGAAACGCTGCCGTCGCCGCAGCACCCGCTGCCTCGGCGACCACGTGTTCCTCGAAGAGTAGCGTGCGGATACCTTGAAGTAGTTTGTCTTCTGATAGCAGAGTCACTTCGTCAACCAGCTCACGGATTGCACGAACATTCGGTTCAAGCGGAACGCATGTCGCTAACCCGTCCGCGATCGTGTTGCACGTGTCCGTCGTGACTACACGATCTTCGTGCCACGATCGAACGTACGATGGAGCTTGTGCAGCCTGCACGCCGACGATCCTCACAGCCGGATGACGGCGCTTTGCTTCAGCCGCCACGCCGCGGATTAATGCAGTATCGCCCATTGGCGCGATGATCACATCAGCCGCGGGCAGTTCGTCAAAAATCTCGGCGGCGATGGTTGCGGTACCGGCAGGGACCAGCTCATCGCTTCCGTCATTCAGATAGTAGTAATCGTGTTCTTCCGCGAATGCCGTGGCTGCGTTTCCAAGAGACTCATGCTTCCACTCAACTTCGCGAACGTTAGCACCGAGGGCCATGATCCGTGCACGCTTAACGGGGTTGGGATTTTCGGGCAGGAAGATCGTCGCAGGCAGCTTTGCAAGACGCGCGGCGTAAGAGACCGCTGCACCATGATTGCCGGTGCTCGCAGCAACCACGCCTTTGATCGACCGCTGCTCGAGGTTCTTCATGAGCGCGTAAATCGCCCCGCGTGGCTTGAACGAGTGAGTCGGCAGGTCCGTCTCGAGCTTCAGATAGATCTGCGTATCCCGATCGCGGCCCAACCGCTCCGCCTGCACTAGCCGCGTGGGCTTCAGAAACCGCCGCAACAACTCCCGCGCATCTTTGACTTGTTCACTAGTCGGCATCATTAAACAAAATTCGCGTAATCAGTGTAATCTGTGGACCGCCTCATCGCGAAACTTAGTTGCTGAGAACATCTTTATAGATCTCGGAGGTGTCGAATGAATACTCGACTCTGCTTATCCATGCTGTTGCTCTCCCTAATCGGAGCGACGATTACTTACGCTCAAGGCGAGAAGAAGCCGCGGACTGTTGCTGACTACAAACCACGAACCTTGCGGGAATTAACCGGCGCGATGCCCGAACCGCATGGTGAACTGTTTCCATCGCGCGTGAAGGTTGTTTACGGTGGAAAGCAAAGACCGCTTATCGACGACAAGCGGAACGTGATCGTCAGTTGGGCCAACCAGTTCGCCGGAATGCCGGAGTTTTACACAGCGCCCTATCAAACAGAGCTACTCTTCACAGAAGGCACTGAGAACTACTGGCTTGCTGTGCGAAAAGAGTTGCTGGAACGAGAATGGAAGGACGGTGAAGCAGTCGAGCTCTGCATCATCAAAATGGGCAACGTTAAAATCGGCGATGCGCTCGAGCCGGTGCTTCTCGTTGAAAAGTTGATCGCGGAGTGAGTCACGCGTCGGCCTGCAGAACAGCTTTACGTTGCGCCCGGCGCTGTGAATTTTTCACACTTTTGCAGCACGATGCGTTCCGATCGCTCTGCCAATCGTCAGCCGTGCCGTTTTGGTTCGCTTTCAGCGTGAATGTACCCGGGCTTTCGCTCGCTGTCGCGGGCTCCGTCCCATAATTACGACATTGTCCTGGGGCTTGCGCCCCAGGCTTTACGCTTACGCCTGCTATCGCAGGCTAAGGAAAGCATGGTTCGGTTCCGCCTTTTGTTCAAAACTTCATGTCGTTAACTGATACCGGGTTGAACGAAAACTAATCACTTCGCGACCGCGATCTCCCGCAAAATCCACGTTTTATCGGGGTACGGGGCTTGCTCCATTTTTTCTGGCCGAAGTTTAAATCGGCCAGGAGAGTTCAGATAGTACTGGGGGAAGCACAAAAATGAGAATCAAAACCAGCTTCATAGCACTTCTTTTTGCAATCACTTGTTTAGGAACTGCATCGCTGGCCGATGCACAGGTCGTCGGGCAGCCTTATCGAATAACCGACAAAGAGGTGGAGCAGATCCTTCGTCGCATCGACAATCAGGCGAACAATTTCCGCCGCAGTCTCGACTCTGCGCTCGATCGCAGCCGTCTTGACGATACGAATCGCGAAGACGATATCAACGCGTTCATCAAGAACTTCAACGAACAGACAGAACGGCTTCGCGAACGTTTTGACGATCGCAAGTCGGTAGCAGCGGACGTTGAGGCAGTGCTCAACAGTGCCGCGGCCATCGATCAGTTCATGCGCCGCCAGCGCCTGAGTGAGCGTGCGCAAAACGACTGGTCAACGTTGCGAGGCAGTCTCGACGAATTAGCGCAAGCTTATAACGTCGCGTGGCGATGGGAAGGCGTGGCGGTGGTAGTTGGACCAACAACAGTGGTGACGGCAACGCCGGTCGGTCTGCCTTACCGTTTAAGCGATCGGGAAGTTGAGCGAATAATTGAACGGATTGAAGATCAGTCGGGCAAGTTCCGGAGTAGTCTGGACCGCGCGCTGGATCGCAGTCGTCTCGACGATACGAATCGCGAAGACAACATCAACGCTTTCGTCAAGGAGTTTGATCAGCAAGTGGAACGGCTTCACGATCGTTTTGACGAGCGTAAGTCAGTTGCGGCCGACGTACAGGCGGTCCTCGACCGCGCAGCTCGTATTGATAACTTCATGCGTCGACGCGGTCTGACCGGCAGTGCGCAGGACGAATGGTCAGCACTGAGGGCAAGTCTCGATCAGTTAGCCGAAGCCTACACCGTCGCGTGGCGGTGGTAGAAAATTAGTGAGCGGGGCGGATCAATTCCCTGTCGGTAGGGGGCGGTTCGTATCCGCCCCCCGCCATAGCGGATAAGAAGAAGCGCGCATCTTCATGGCGAAGTTTCGCACGTCTGCATCCTCTGACACCGTCTTGTCGTGAAGCAATCAGGACCACACTTCGCGTTTGTCCTCGACCATGATGCAACTGCAGTTCACCGTTTGCGGGAACGTTTAAATGCTAGCGAGTCTTTGGACCGTGTCGGGGTAGTGCTTGACGAGATTGATCAATAAGGCAGCTTGGGCGTTGGGCTTGGCGCGGCCCTGTTCCCAGTTCTCAAGGGTGCGCACATTTGTCCGCAGGTAGACCGCGAAAAGTGCGCGTGAAAGTTTCAGGTTCTTGCGAACACGAATAAGTTCTCGCGGTGTGAGGGTGGGCGCTGGTTTGAATTCCATGCAGTGAGTTCGGAGCGTTCGCTTGCCCTCTCTTGCGTCAGCCAGCGCATTCATGCCTTCGCTCAGTTCCGCAAAGAGATCACGCTTAGCGCGACGCTTTCGTGTGGGTTTGACCTCCTGCTTCATTGTTTCCTCCTTGCTTCAAGTTCATCCTTGATCATCTGCTTCAGCGTTTCACGTTGGGCCTTGGTTAGATCAGACATCTCGTGTTTATCGTAAATTGTGAATAACCAAAACTGGAGGCCCGCATCCCACCAATAATAGATCACGCGCAAACCGCCGCGCTTCCCCTTCCCGCGCCGTTCGTCAGCAAACCGGAGCTTGCGCAACCCACCGGTACCAGGGATCAAAGCGCCAGCTTCCGGATTCTGCATCAGCATCCGCTGAAGTTGGGCGAAAGCGTCATCGTCAAGATAATCGGCTCTATGGCGCTCGACTGGAGGTAACTCGACGAAAACAGCCTTCACGGTGACATACTACTCCGGTGGGGGAGTGTACGCAACTCGCGTATAGACGCGTAGGTTTTACAAATTCGACAACTGGAGTTTTACGTCTGCTGACATCGCGCGCTGCGCCCTTGAACCACGGATGACACGGATTTTAAATCCCGATTTTAAATCCGTGTCATCCGTGGTTTGATCTTGTGAGCTGCTCCTGACGCTACTCGTTACGTAGCGCGGTGGTTGGATCCAGGCCCGCGGCTCGCATGGCGGGGAGCCAGGAGGCGAGGAAGGCGATGATCAGGAATAGCACTGCGACTGTGATGAACGTCACCGGATCTGTGGGTTTCACGTCCACGAGCATGCTTGCCAGCACGCGGGTGAGCATAAACGCGCCGACCAGACCGATCCCGATGCCGATCAAGCTCAGATAAAGTCCCTTCCCGACCATCAAACGGAAGATCCGTGAAGGCGCGGCGCCGAGTGCCATGCGCACTCCAATCTCCGCAGTCCTTTGCCGGACCAGCGTTGCCAGCACGCCATACAAACCCACCGCCGCAAGCAGCGCTGCAATCGTCGAGAACACTCCGATCAGCAACAACGAAAAACGTGTCTGTGCCTGGGCCTCAACCACGCGCGAGTCCATCGACTCCATCTCGTTGATAAACGTCTCACGGCCCATCCCGCGCACAACTTCGCGAACCGCACCTGCAATCGCGCCCGGATCTCCCTCAGTCCGCAGCGCCCACCACGAAGCTGCACCGTGGTTCACATACCCGTCCGTGACGTAGAGCTGTTCGCGGCCCGGTTCGACGAGTGATGTGTTGCGCTGATGGGCCACCACTCCGATGATCTCTCCCCACTGAGCCTCAGGCGTGCGCACGCGAAACAGGATCCGCTTGCCCACTGCCGACTCGTTTGGAAACGCCTTCGCAGCAAGTGCCTGATCAACTATCAGCAGGTTTCGATCAGGCGTGCTGTCTTCCGGCTGGAACGTACGTCCCGCAAGAAGCATCGTGCCCATCGCTTCGAAATAACCCGGCAGCACGATCTGAAGATCGGCAGCCTGAAACTTGCTCGGATCGTTCTGAGCTTCCGCTCCACCCCAGCGCACAGGACTAAACCCGCCCGCGAGCGGCATCGGGAAAGACGCCGTCACACTCTGCACGCCCGGTAGCGCGTCGAGTTTTTCGCGAAGCTGGCGCTTGTAGGCCTCACGTTCCTGAGGTGTCTGGCCCACGTTGCCGAGTAGTTGAAACGTTAGCAGCCCGGTTGGGTTGAATCCGAGATTCACACGTTGAATGTTAATGAAGGTACGGACCATCAAGCCCGATCCGATCAGCAGTACAAACGCGAGTGCGACTTCAACCACAACCACTGCGTTACGCAAGCCGGCAGCACCAAGCGCGCCGCTTCTGCCAGCCGCGCGTAGCGTTTCCATGAGATTTGGTTTCGCGGTGCGAAGCGCGGGAATCACGCCGAAGATCAGTGCAGACAACAGTCCTGCCAACACCGAAAACGCCAACACCTGCGTATCGATCCCGATTGCGTTCAAGCGAGGCAGATTCTCGGGTGCGATCGCGAGCAGTTGGCGAATACCTAAATAAGCGAGCCCAACTCCGAGTGCTGTTCCAATGGCAGCTAACACGATCGCCTCAGCTAGAGTTTGCCTTACCAACTGCCACCAGCCCGCACCAAGCGCAGCCCGCACCGCGAGCTCGCGTTCGCGCGACGAAGCTCGCACCAGCATCAGGTTCGCCACGTTCGCACACGCAATGAGCAGCAGGAAAATCACCGCGCCCATGAGCGCGTAAATCGTCGTCTGTACTTCGTCCACGAGATGTTGCTTCATCGGCACGAGTTGGAAAAACTGACCGGCCGTGTTTGCGATAGTGTTTTCCTGTCGAATTTTCTGCGCGACAGATTCCGCATCAGCCTGGGCCTGTGCTTGCGTTGCACTCGACTTCAGACGGCCAATCACGCGCCACTGCACGTTGTTTCGGTTTGCTACGTCGTAAGGAATGCGCGCTGCGATCCAGACACTCGGAAACTGTTCCTCGTTCGACTTCGGCGGAAACAGTAATTCGAAACCCGGCGCGAGCACGCCCACGACGATCGGCGGTGGTCCGAACGCAGCAGCCACGGGAAGAGTTTTACCGATCATGGACCGATCGCCACCGAAGCGCTGCTGGAAGTATTCGTTACTTAGAATGACGTAGTTTGGCAGTGGAGGTGGTGCGTTAGCAGCAGGAGCATTGCCGGCTGCCGGCGCGGGCTGTTCCGGCTGCGGCGTTCCATCCGACTCCTGAAAATCACGGCCCGCGACGATCGAGCCGCCCATCATCTGAAAGAAGTTAGTCGACACTGCGGCCGCGCGGATGCGCTCGGGCGTTCCGTCCAAACCCGGAAGGGTGAAGCGAAACGTACTGACCGCAGCCATGTCCTCGAAACTGTTTTTCGTGCCGTTACGCAGGTCGAGGAAGTCGACGTTGGAAAGGGGGAAGTCTTTGACGTTCCGCTTCTGCAGATCGCCACGGACCAGGACCAACTGCTCCGGATCTTTGTAAGGAAGTTGCCTCAGCAACACGCCGTTCGTGACGCTGAAGATGGCAGTGCTCGCTCCGATGGCGAGGGCCATGGTAACGATGACTGTGATTGTGAATACGGGGCTCTTGCGTAGCGTGCGAAACGCGTAGGAGAAGTCGGTTAGCATGGCGCGCAGTTTAGATCTTCTTGCGCGTTTCAGCCAGTAAAAAACTCAATGAAACATATCTTTGGATGGCCCGTCCGAAAAGCTGGGCCACAGATTAAGGCGGATGAAAAATCGCGGATCAAAATGCAGATCTTCGATTGCGCAGGTAGAGCTCAACGGCTAGCAGGTTTGGGACCCAGCAGAGAAACGAAATCGCGCGGTAGCCTTGAAAGAAGCCGATCGAGAACAAGGGCAGCAAGGGTAGGTAGAGGCGCAACGTTACGGCTGCGAATGTGAGGGCAAACGAACGTATCATCCACGCACGATGGTCAACGAATTGGCCCTGCATTGCCCGACGCCAGGCGAGTGATGTGGTGATGATCCAGGCGACGGCAAGACTTGCAAACCCTGCGGTCGAAATCCAACCGGTCGAGGTACCGAGCGCGAGCACAAAACCAGCCGCACCGCCGACGAGGCATGACACAACGTAGACGCGGCCGAGGAAACGGTGGAACGTCGGAAATCGAGATCTGATCGCGGATGAGAATTGCGGTGGTCCAATAAGAAGCGCAGTCGCGGCGCCTGCGACGTGGATGATCAGCCACGGGTTCTT
>DASTQB010000275.1:0-2957 GCA_035761985.1 Pyrinomonadaceae bacterium | reverse complement strand
TAATCACCGTCCCCGGTAATGCCGCGCCGAGTCCGAACTTCATCATGTCAGTCGGGGTTGCGCCGAGCCAGATCGGAAAATTGACTTTCGTCTCTTTAGCGAACTGCAAAACTTTCTCGCGATCCTCTTCTTCGTCGGCGGAGGCGCCAATCACTTGCACGCCCAGCGCTGCGAACTCATTTTGAATCGCAGCGAGGTCCGGCATTTCTTTCCGGCAAGGTATGCAGTAGGTGGCCCAGAAGTTTAGAACGACTATGCGGCCCTTCAATGCGCTCAAGCGTTGCTCGGTGCCGAATGGATCTTTCAACACCAGCTCGATCTCTTTGCCGACGACGCCTGCTGCTTCCTGCTCGGCGATGCTCGGCGCCAACACCTCTAACTTGTCGACTCGTATCGCAGCGTGATTCTTCTTCTTTTCGATCGCGCCAGTGACAGCGAGCTTTTTACCGACAAACTCGAGCCAGTTCTTTCCCGGCAGACGGAACTTTCCCTGCTCTAGTTGATACAGGGTGAACCCGTTGCCTTCACGCACGGCAATCAAAGTCGGATCGCCGTTCGCGATGCACGACTGCGCTTTCAACAAGTCTTCCGCAGTTCCGTACTGCACCTTCGTGCGATCCGCTTCCGCCCAACATTCAGCACAGCACACAACCTGCCCTTCCAACCGTTTTGGTTGCGCCACAGCAATTGAGCAAAACAGAATCAGGAAACCGATTACGCCAAAACTCTTCTTCATACTCACCTCGTCGCGAGATTCCCGACCACGCCATGATAACTCGTCAAGTAGAACACAGATGACACAGATTTAAAAACGGACTAATGCGCGGTATTGACAGCGCCGCTGGACGAGTGTTGCAATGCATATCGGATCCTCGAGCCACTCCTCAAGGCACCGTCCACCACCATGCGTTTTAAAGGCAAGCTGACGAGCTGGAATGACGACCGCGGTTACGGATTCATCGAGCCGATCCAGGGCGGACAGGCAGTCTTCGTCCACATCACGGCGTTTGATCCACGAGGCGGTCGCCCGCAAGTCGATGACCTCCTTTGGTTCGAGGTCGAGCCCGGGCTTCGGGGCAAATCGCGCGCGAAGAATGTCGAGTATGTCCGCAGGCCCGTCGCACAGGACAAGATACAGGATGAGTCGGAGGCGCCGCCGGGTATTGGATCGCTCGCGGCAGTCCCGGGCTTCGTTCTGCTGTACGTCGTTGTTGGCATCCTATGGGAGCCGCCAATCATCATTGCAATTTTCTATATTGGAGCCAGTGCTATCACGTTTCAGACGCACCGCAATGACAAGACGGCTGCGCAACAAGGAGGGTGGCGAACTTCAGAGAACACGTTACACATGTTGGCATTTGCCGGGGGCTGGCCCGGGGCCTTGCTTGCTCAGCAGGTTCTCCGCCACAAATCCGTGAAGCGAGAATTTCAGGGTGTCTTCTGGTTTACCGTGGTCCTGAATGTCGCCGGCTTCATCCTGTTCTGCTCCCCGATGGCGCAGCGATTATTGGCGGTGTTCTTGAAGGAGATTGGTTGATCTGGTAGTAAGGTTCCTCGAGCAAGTGCTGCCTCGACTTGGAGATTTAAGATGACCCCCATCAAATGCTCACACTGTGACCTCATCAACTGGCCCGGCACTGAGGTTTGCGATCGTTGCGGGACGCAACTTCAAACCAGCGTGACTGAAGCACAAGCACCAGAAGCGGTACGGCAGGATGTTGCGGAGCATGAACCTCTCGCACCTGTGCAGCACGATTTCCCGGCACTCACTTTCGCAACCGATGTGTCGTCAGGCTCCAAAACTTTGAAGCTCATCCTCGTCGTCCTCCTCGTGCTCGTACTGGGCGGCGTTGGATCAGCGATCTGGTACACGCAACGGGCCAACGCACAGCGAAATAATAAACAAGCAAAAAAGGAGTTTGTCCCACCAACCGTCGAGGAACGCACACGCGACGCGCTGCTTTCCTGTCTTGCACATCCGGGTTTCGTCGGAACGAAAGTCGTCGAGCAAGTGCTCGGCAAGGTCAAGCTAGAACTCGTGCAAGTGTCTGACCGCGAAGTTTACTTTTCAACGCCCGCGCCCGAGAAAGTAGGTGAAGCGTTCGAGTCGATGATCGCGCACTTCATTATCGATCCAAAGCGCATCGTAAACGGCGAGGACGATGGTACAGGCCGGCTTCGAATCGGCAAGTACTCGCTCGTGCGATCGGACGACAAGCACTTTTTCTTCAAGACGCCGATAGACAACATCAAGTTTGATCCGGCGACTGTCCTCAAGTTTCCATTCAAGCTCGCAACTTACACGCTCAACATGAGCGAGCTGCGGGATTTCCTCGAGAACAAGACAATCTTCGGCGGACGCATGAACGCGCGAATGGAACAGATGCGCAACGGAGTGCCCGTCGTGTTCGCAAATCACGGAGCATTAGTCGCACGGCCTGAAGAAACTTCGCTGCGCCGGTTCGTTGAGGAATTGACTCGCGACATTCCAGCCGACAGCGAAGGCGCTCGCGAAGCGCGCGTGCAGCGTGTGCTCGATTTCGTGTCGAGCGAGATCAAGTATGACCTGCGCGAGACGACTTACAACTTCGAGTTGTTGAAACGGCCGAACGAAGTGTTGATGTCAGGACAGTCGGATTGCAGCAACAAAGCGATCCTGCTCGGCTCACTACTGGAGCAACTCGGCGAAGACTACCTGTTCGTCTACACGCCCGATCACATCACTGTTGCGGTTAAACAGGGCGGTTTCCCTGCGAAGAATGGACTGTTCGTCGCGTGGCAGTCGGAAGTTTGGCTAATAGCGGAAGGCACGGCGCCCGGCTTCCGCATCGGCGTCGATCGAGTGAATGAAGAAAAGCGCTTCAAGCAATTTCAACACATACAGCGTCCCAGAGATCGCGACGTGATCTTCGATCTCGCGTCGGGCCGCCAGTTGTCGTTTTTCTAAGTAAGTTGTA
>DASTQB010000274.1:0-17659 GCA_035761985.1 Pyrinomonadaceae bacterium | reverse complement strand
CTGATATGCAACTGACCGCGACGATACTCGATCGCATGCATCTCCTGGAGCATGCCGGCAGCCACGGTGATTCCCGCACGCCGGGCGCCAAGCCGCGAAGCGATCATTTCCTGGGTCAGCTTGAGATTGTCGCCCCCGACGCGGTCGTGAATCATCAACAACCAGCAGCACAGTCTTTCCAGAATCGTGTGTCGCGTGTTGCAGACGCAGCGCCGCGAAACCTGCGTCACCAGGTGTCTATAACTGTGCAGAAATGCGCGGAGAGCAGCTTCGTTCTGAATGAACGAGCGCTCGAGCGTTTTGGCGTCCATAGCAAGAGCACTTCCGCTGAGCAGCACCCAGGTCCACTGCCTCGACTTGCCACTGCCGAGAATAGCTGAAATTCCAACGAGGCTTTCTTTTCCGATCATTGAAGTTTCGACAGTAGTGCCGTCTTCCATGATCACGAGCCCGGAAATCACAGAGTCAAGAGGAAAGTAGACCGTGTCGATCTGGTCTCCCTGTTCGTACAGCACCTGGTTAGTGGACAGGTTTACTACTCTCAACTCGGGCAGGAGAGTGTCTTTAACACTTTGAGCTTCGAAGAGGTGCCGTAGCACATCATTCTTTGACGCCACACTCGACGTAAGCATGTCCCTCTCAATTGTTAAAAGTGATTGATAATTCGTAGCCATTGTTTGTACTCCATAATTCCGCACCTGGGAGTGGTTCAAGAAACAATTGATTGGACGAGTGAAACCTTGACTTTGGATTCTACGCCCTTTGTGCTGCGGCGTACAGGTCGGAACCGAAAAGGGTTATGGCACGCACAGCTTCGGCACTATTGACTTCGTGGCGACACGCGCTTAGAAGAAAGCGACTGGGCCAAGTGAATATTCATACACGTGCGTCCGCGAACGTACCGACAACACCTGCGCGTAAGCATACAGTCGCGATAACAACAAGCAGGGTGGCCGTGGTCGGCATATCCTTCCCGACTGACCTTGAGAAATATATGCCGGCCCGGTCTTTTTCACTTTGCACGTTAGGCTTCTAGAATCCCGTGTCACAAGTTTGGTCCGATTCTTTCCATAGCGAGTGTGAGCTATGCAACCTATAAGTCCCCCGCGTGTTCTTTACATTGAAGATCACGACGACACGCGCGAGCTCGTTACCCTCGTGCTCGAGCAAAGCAGCTATGAAGTTGTGACTGGCTCAACCATCAAGAACGGTGTTGACCTGGCCGGCTCCCAGCAGTTCGACCTCTATCTCCTCGATTCCTGGCTCCCTGACGGATCCGGACTCGATCTGTGCAGGCAGATACGCCAGTTTGATAAAGCTACGCCGATCCTCTTCTACTCCGCGGCAGCGTACGAGATCGATCGAGACGAAGCGATAAGCTCAGGCGCTCAAGCCTATCTGATCAAGCCCAGTGCGCCATCAGAGTTGTGTAACCTCGTCACCTTTTTGATTGACTCGCACCGGAGGGTGCGACGCGCGGCGAGTTGAAAAGAGTCTCTCCAGCACCAAGCCGGAGAACCATAAGCTTGCAGCAGTTGCGACCGTCAGCGTCAACCAGAAGAGCCAGTACGATCCAAACGTCTGTTGCAAACCAGGCTGGATTGAATGGGCGAGATTAACGTTCAGGTTGGGCGGCGTGACGAAGCGCGAGCATAGTTGGACCACGAGATACCAGCCGAACGCCCAGAGCCAGGCGGTACGATCCATCCGATATTTCGTCAACGCAAACAGCGCGACGACGAGTCCTCCGACGTGCGCGAGGATTGAAGTGAGAAACAGGCCCCACGGCAGCACGACGAAAACAAACCACACCACCACACCGGGAAGCATCCAGATCGAAGCAAGTCTCACCACGCGGCGCTTTTCGAGAAAGAGTCCCATTGCCAGCAGCAGGTTGCCGACGTTGCACATCCAGAGCAGATGTCCGAGCTCGTTTGTTCTCCAGTAATGAACAGCCTGCGCCAGGAAGAAGAACAGCGGCAGCAAGCCGAGGAGGCGCATTCGTGTGCGGGGGGAAACGTGCATGGAGAAGTGAGGATAACAAAACCGTCCACAGAATCCACGTAATCGGTTGCTAAAGATTTTTCATTTGCCCGCTTTGTGTCTCAAGGGCTTTGTGGTAAGAAACTGCGCAGGCAATCATGAACTCTCTGGAAACTCTCCTCAGGAAATCGATCCCAGAACTGAGCGACCTGTTTGTCCGGCGTCAACGCCCGGTACCTAAAGGTTTACTTGAAGCCCTCGACGCCGACGGCCGCCAGGGTGCGCATCAGCTTGCTAAACGAATACGTGAGCGATATCGCGAGAACCGTTCCGAAGGTCAACGCCTGCACTTCCTGCTGCGGTTCGAAATCGAGTTGTGGAATGACGGTTTTGGCTACGTAGCCGGCGTGGATGAAGCAGGCATGGCGCCGCTTGCCGGGCCCGTCGTCGCAGGAGCAGTGATCCTGCCGCAGAACTACAAGCTGCGCGGTCTTAACGACTCAAAGAAGATTCTCGATCCTGAGAAACGAGATGAACTCGCGGCGCAGATCAAACAGGACGCGGTTTGCTGGTCAGTCGGTTTCGCGGAAGTTGAAGAGATCGACAAGATCAACATCTATCACGCCGGCCTGCTCGCGATGCAGCGCGCCGTTCAGGGTTTGACCTGCGCTCCCGACTTCATCCTCGTAGACGCGCGCCGCATTCCGAATTGCCAAACACCTCAACGCGGGATCATCCGCGGTGATGCGCTGTCTGCGAGTATCGCAGCGGCGTCGATCATCGCGAAGACCACACGCGACGCACACATGCTCGAGTTGGACCAGATGTACTCCGGCTATGGACTTGCCACCCACAAAGGTTATCCTACGCCCGAGCACTGTCGCGCGTTGAAGTCCCTCGGCGCTCTCCCGATTCATCGTCGCAGCTTCGCACGCGTCAGAGAAGCGCTCGGACTCGATCCGATCCAACCCGAACTCTTCACCCCTGAGGCAATACTTTAAGCTCATGGCGTCGTCGTTAACCGAATACAAGAAGAAACGGAAGTTCGACAAAACTCCCGAACCTGGTCCGAAGAAGAAGCGCACGCGCACGGGCCGGATGTTTGTCATACAGAAACACCGGGCCACGCAGTTGCACTACGACTTTCGGCTCGAGGTTGACGGTGTGTTGAAGTCGTGGGCAGTTCCGAAAGGACCATCACTCGATCCGAAAGTGAAACGACTCGCGATGCAGGTCGAGGATCATCCGGTGGACTATGCGAAATTTGAAGGCGTGATTCCGGAAGGCGAATATGGCGGCGGCACTGTGATGGTTTGGGATTACGGTACGTACAAACCTGAAGAGACTGACGACGTCGAGGAAGCGCTGCGCAAGGGTGATTTGAAGTTCACGCTTGATGGTGAGAAGTTGAAAGGGTCGTGGGTGTTAGTGCGAACACGTGGAGAGCGACAGTGGCTGCTGATCAAGCATCGCGACTACTACACGACCGAAGAGGAAGTCACGGAACTCGCGCCCGTTTCGATATTGACTCGTCGATCGCTTGCAGAGATTGCGGAAGACGAAGGCGGGGACGTCAAGAAAGCGGCGACGGGCGATCCGAAAAAGATCCCGCGTCGCACCGGCGTGAAGCGCCGGAAGAAAGGCGCGAAAGCCAAAGTCTGGCACAGCAACCGCACTTCGTAAGATTAGGACCACGTCGCCGTTCACTGAATCTTGTCAATCTTGCTAATCCTGCAATCCTGTCCAAGGCTTTAGATCAATCCTCGATACGACAATCTTCCATCAACAATCCTGGCCGCCGGCGTAAACGGATGCTCTTCAGTCTTCACTTCATCCATGATGTGAAGCACCGCGTGCCTCTCAGCTTTCAAGTAATCCGCGATAAGGCTTCGATGACAGCGCCACCACACAGCCTCGGCACACATCACCGCCACACGAGCCCCATCCGCCAGTTCAAGTAAACCCTCAACTCCATTTCTAAACTCATCACTCTCCATGTGATCGGCATACGCGCGAAACGACGCATTCCGCCACGCAGTATTGTGCGAATCAGCGCGCGGCGTTCTTCTCCCGCCGAGCCGCGGCTCGTGCCGGTACTCAATCCCATTCGCCACGAGCAACTCCGCGAGTGCCGGTTTATTGAACTGCGGATACCGCCGCGATCCGGGAAAGCTGCGCACGTCAACCAACACCTGAATTCCATGCGCACCCAGAATCCCGGCGAACTCTTCCCCGCCGCGCGTCGAATGTCCCACTGTCCAGACAGTCACCATCTTCACCCTCGACTTCAACTGTAGGCCCGCCGACCGTTAAAGATAAGCCTCAAGTCGAAACCTGCCCTTCGCCTGATACATTGGCTTCCACAAATCTCCGAGCTTGTGAACGCGCGCTGGAACATTGTCCATCCGGAAATCAGCCATCGTGATCCCGCGCTCGAGTTCGTTCCACGTCACCGGCGTCGACACTGTCGCCAGCGGCGTTGGTCTCACTGAATAGATTGACGCCAGCGTCCGGCCCCACGCGTTCTGGTTATAGTCAACGAGCACTCTTCCCTTCGGCCTGCGCGCGACCTGGTAAACGGCAGTTAAGAGCTTCGGCGCCTGCGATGCAACCGCAAATGCAAACTCCTTCGCAAACGTCCACACCTGTTTCTGAGTTGGACCACGCCGGATCGGAATGTAAATGTGAATTCCCTTCGAGCCCGTCGTCTTCGCATAGCTCGGAATCTTCAAACCATCAAGCCCAGTCTTGATGTAAAGCGCTGCTTCACAAACTTTTTCAAACGACGCATTGGGCACGGGATCGAGATCGAAGTGCAGGTAATCGGGGCGATCGACGTCGTCGCAGCGCGCATACCACTGGTTAAGATCGATGCAGCCGAGATTGATCACCCACATCAACGATGCAATGTCCTGGATCATCGGGAAGTTGATGATGTTACCGGATTCGTGTTCGATGTTGCAGATCTGGATCCAGTCAGGCCGCGGTGTGGGCGCGCGTTTCATGAAGAAGAATTCACCGCCGGCACCGTGCGGGTAACGCTTCATCACCATCGCGCGGTCCTCGAGGTGAGGGAGCAGTGCAGGTGCGACGTCGAGGTAATACTGAATCAGGTCGCGCTTGGTGATGCCGAGTTTGGGCCAGAAGAGCTTGTCGAGATTGGTTAACTTGACGGATTGTTTTCCGATGCGGACTTCAAGTGATTTCTTATCCTTTGGCAGCTCAATCGCGCGCATTGTTAAGGCATCACTTTAGACATTGATTACAGTATTAGATGGTGGTGTTATCCGGAATCACTGCGTTCTTGGGGATGATGATGATGCCATCGCGGATGAAGTATGAACCGTCCAATGCGTTCATCTCGGCAACGCCCGCTTCGTTCAACAGCCGCGCATTCTTTCCGATGCGCACGTTCTTGTCGACGATGGCGCGCCTGATGACAGTTCCCTCCCCTATGCCGAGTCGCGGAAGGCCCCTGCTAAGATCGCCGCGCATCTCCTCGAACGTCTGGTAGAAATCGGCGCCCATCAGGAACGACGCTTCGATCTGTACGCCCTTTGAGATCCGGCTGCGCAAACCCACAACCGAGTTCGTCACCTTCGCACCGTTGATGATGCAGCCGTCGCTGATGATCGAATCGTTGATCTCGGTCTCTTCGATCTTCGAAGGCGGCAGGTAACGCGCTCGCGTGAACACCGGCGCTTCGGCGTCAAACAAATTGAACTTCGGAATCTTGCTCGTCAGATCGAGATTCGCGCGATAGAAGGCGCCGATGGTTCCGATGTCTTCCCAGTAGCCGTCAAACATGTGTGCCTGCACGTGCTCCGATTTGATTGCTGCCGGGATCACTTCTTTGCCGAAGTCGAGCCAACTCGGATCCTGACCGAGTAACTGTTCGAGTTTTTCGTACTTGAAAACGTAGATCCCCATCGACGCAAGATACGGCCGTCGCTGTGCATCCTGCGGGTCGAGCCCGAGCTGCGTGGTATCGACTTGCATCGACAGCAACTCGTCACCTTTAGGTTTCTCTTTAAACTCGACGATGCGGCCGGTGTCGTCGGTCTTCAACAAACCAAACTCACTCGCCGATCGCGGTTCGCATGGGATCACTGAAACAGTCACATCAGCATTCGTTCGATGATGATGTTCGAGGAACACGCGATAGTCCATGCGATAAAGATGATCGCCCGAGAGAATCAGCAATGTGTCGATGCCCCAGTCTCTGATGTGCGGCAACACTTGTCGCACGGCGTCGGCAGTTCCCTGGAACCACTGCGGGCTTTCAGGTGTTTGCTCGGCGGCGAGTATCTCAACGAAGCCGTTCGAGAATTGCGAGAAGCGATACGTCTGCGCGATGTGTCGATTGAGTGACGCGGAGTTGTACTGCGTCAAAACGAAAGTGCGCAGAATGTCGGAGTTGATGCAGTTTGAAAGTGCGATATCGACGAGGCGGTATTTGCCGCCGAGTGGCACTGCGGGTTTCGATCGCTGTTGCGTGAGCGGGAAGAGACGATTACCGGCGCCTCCGCCAAGAATCACCGCCAGGAGTTTTGGATTTGCGGGCATTGTAACTGTCCTAGTAGGCGGAGGATCTGGCGGTCGTGGGTGCGTGGCCGGCTGCTTCCTGCGCGATCTTTACGCCGACGCTTGCGCCGATGCGCGTTGCGCCCGCTTCAACCATCTTGCGTGCGTCTTCGAGGTCTTTCACACCGCCTGACGCTTTCACGCCGAGTTCGCTGCCGACTGTGCGGCGCATGAGGGCAACGTCTGCGACAGTGGCGCCGCCTTTTGAGAAGCCAGTCGATGTTTTGACGAAATCGGCGCCGGCTTTCTTTGCGGCGAGACATGCACGCACTTTTTCATCGTCAGTCAGCAATGCTGTCTCAATAATGACTTTGCAGACAGCGTCATACTCGTGCGCCACCTGTGCAACCGACCGGATATCGTGTTCGACAAGACAATCGTCGCCGCTCTTCAACGCGCCGACGTTGATCACCATATCAACTTCTTTCGCGCCGTCGAAGATCGCGCGGCGGGCTTCGTAGGCTTTGACGTCGGGAAGGGTGGCGCCGAGTGGAAAACCGATCACGGTACACACGGGAATGCCGCTGCCGATGAGGTTGCACGACGCGACGCGCACCCACGTTGGGTTTACGCAGACGGATGCGAAGCGATAAGTCGCTGCTTCCTGGCAGAGCTTTTTGATGTCGTCGTCGGTGGCTTCGGGTTTGAGTAGTGTGTGGTCGATCAGGCTTGCCCATTCGCGTGCGGAGGCGGTTTCGCCGAGCACGAGACCGATGCGTGCGGCGCCTGCGTCGACGATGCGATGCATGCGTTCCGGGCAGCGATGGAAGCACTCGGACGTGCACCCACACATCTGCGCCTGCTCGACGCCGTGGCCGTTCAGCCGCGCGACGATCACATCGGTGATCTGCTCGATCAATGACTCGTAATCGCCGTTGTTTGAGAAGGGCATGCCGCCGAGCATTCTAGACTAATAGGTCTTATAAGACCTATAGGACCTATACGACCTAAATCATTTCAACGCTGGTATTGCCGCTGGATAGCGTCGATCTTGGCGACGCGTTTCCTGTGGCGCTCTTCGCTGATCTCGGTCGAGAGCCAGACGCCGACGATCTCGCGCATCTGCGCGCTCGTGATCGTCTTGCTTCCGAGCGTCAACACGTTTGCATCGTTGTGCTCGCGCGAGTTGCGCGCAACCTCGACCGAATAACATGCCGCAGCACGAACACCCGGCACCTTGTTCGCCGTCATCGCACTCCCAACGCCTGCACCATCGATGACGATCCCCAGGTCCGAATTCCCGTTCGCAACTGCGCGTGCAACCGCGTGTGCAAAATCCGGATAGTCAACCGCTTCTTCAGAATAAGCTCCAAAGTCCTGCACTCGATGCCCGAGTTCAGTCAACACGCCCTTGAGCTCTTCCTTCATCTTGAACCCACCGTGATCCGCGCCCACGGCGATCAGTTTCGACGCCTTCGATCCGCGGCGGGATGCTCGTCGTACGAGCTCGATCTTCTTTTCGTTGACGATATCCGCGGCAAGCGGCGTCAGACGCGCGTCCTCTCCTATGCGGAGTACAGCGCCGGCTTCCAAACCACGCACGTCGTCTTCAGTAATGACGCTCTTCGAAGACTCATCACGCGTGACAGCAGGTTGCGGTGGAGGCTCTGTTACGGTGTTTACGAAACGTGTGGGAGTTTCAGGCTCCTTTTCGGGTGCGGCCTTCGCCATCACCTCGCGCACGAGAGCGCGCACTCGATCGCGGGTCGCATCGTCCGCCATTAAACGTTCCTCAGATCCAGCAATCGCCCGGAAGCCGCGGCCAGCTTTCCGGTTCGAAATGTGAAGTCAACCCGGCCGACGTAAATCCCGCTGCGGCCCACCTGGAAGATCAAAGTGTTCGCGCCGCAAGGTTGCTTTTGCGAAACGGGTTGTTGCATGAACGTGTGCGTATGACCACTGGCGATGAAGTCGATGCCGTCAACCTGCGACGCGATGAATGAATCGCCTCGTTGATTGTCTTCGTGATAACCCAGGTGCGACATGCAAACGACGAGGGAGCAGCGTTCTTCTTCACGAAGTTTCTTGACCACGTCGCGTGCGGCAACGACCGGATCGATGAAAGTCACTCCTTTAAAGTTGTCGGGAGTGATCAATCCCACTGGACTGATGCCTAAACCAAACAACCCGACGCGTATTCCACCGAGTGTTTTGACAACGTAACGTTTCACACGCCCCTGCAGAACCGTTCCGCTCACGTCGTAGTTCGCGGAAACGACGTCGAAGCTTGCGTGTTTCAACGCCGCGGCAAGTGCGTCAACACCGTTATCGAATTCATGATTGCCGAGCGTGCCGGCGTCGTAACCCACCGCCGACATCGCCTTGTACTCGACCTCGCCTTTATAGAAATTGAAATAAGGCGTGCCCTGCATCACGTCGCCCGCATCGACAAGCAAGGTGTTCGGATTTTCTTTTCTGATCCGTTTGACGAGTGTCGCGCGGCGTGCGACGCCTCCCTTCCCTGCGTTCCTGTCGTTTGCCGGCAACGGATCGATCTGCGAATGCGTGTCGTTGGTATGAAGAATCGTGATTACAGTGTCGGCTGCGAGCACGTATCGCGGCTGCGCGACGAGTGTCGCCCCGAAAGCTGCAGAGGCTGTTAGAAATGTTCGTCGAGTAATCATCGCGGGTTCTCAGTCGTCTTTGGACCTGGGCCAACCTGCACAAAGCGGTTGTCGACAACGCTAAGAATAGGACGTCCGGCTGCTGTTTCCGACTTGATGTGATCCAGTATCGCGTCGCGAAGCGTGATGTTGAGCGGCTTGTTGCTTTTCGCTTCCTGAAAAATCGCGTAAGAGCCGCTGCCGAGCCTGACAAGATAATCGATCGTAATGACCGTGTAGATCTTCTGCGGATCGATCTCCTGCTCTTGTCCTTTCTCGTCGACGAGCTTGCCGCTGATGAACTCGGGCCGGTTGCGATCGTTCCACTTAAAGTGAATACGCGCGCCAGCCTGTGCATCGCGCGGCACGATTTCAAGCAGCTTGGCGAGCTGAACACCCGTCATTTCAAGCGCGACGAGTGCATTCTCAAACGGCAGCAACTCGAAGATGTCGCTGGCGCGAAGTTCACCTGCCGCGATCGCGTTTTTACGCAAACCGCCGGCGTTTACGACCGCGAGCGATACGCGCTTTCCAAGTTTTGCTTCTGCCTGTGCTTTGATTCCGTCAGTCACAAAATTTCCGAGTGTGCCTGCGCCGGCGCCGGTCTTGTTTAGACCGCCCTCGAGTTGTCCGATCACTTTGCTCAGCTCACGAACTTTCGCGCTGTATGGAGCGAGCATCTTCTCAACGCCTGCGTCGTCCGGGACACTTGCGTCGATCTCATTGAGCTTTGCGCCAGTTGCCGATTTCTGCGGCCGCGCAGTCGACGACGCGCCGGGTTTAAAGGGAGTAGCCGCCGGACATGGTTCGATGGCAGTTCCCTGCCCGAATACAGGCACCGCGAAGACCGTCAAAGCGAGCAAAAGGAACGCGCGCGGTAGGTTTTTTCTTAAGCGCATAACAGGAATAGTCTGTAGCATTGACCTGAAGGAAGAGCTTGCATAGTATGTCGCACCACGCGGCACATAGGCAAACGCCTTGCTCAATCACTTTTGCACTAATAAAGGAGAAACCAGTTGGCCACTTCCTCTGCCGAGATCACTTCGGAGTTTAGCAATCCAAACCTCGCAGTCCTTATTTCGGAGCAACAGATTCAAGCGCGGATCAAAGAGTTGGGAGCAGAGATTACGCGCGACTACGCAGGGCTCAATCCGCTCC
This sequence comes from Pyrinomonadaceae bacterium, assembly GCA_035761985.1. Taxonomy (GTDB): domain Bacteria; phylum Acidobacteriota; class Blastocatellia; order Pyrinomonadales; family Pyrinomonadaceae; genus PSRF01. Next base: position 7,331 of record DASTQB010000274.1, on the reverse strand, counting down.
TGATTGGCGTGCTCAAAGGCGCGTGTCTTTTCTTGAGCGACTTGCTCCGCGCGATCGACACGCGGCTCAGTCTCGAGTTCATGGCGATCTCGAGTTATGGATCCTCGACGCGAACGTCGGGCGAAGTCAGGATCATGAAAGACCTCGACGTGCCGATCGAAGGCCGTCACATTCTGGTCGTCGAAGATATCGTTGATACCGGCCTGACGCTTTCGTACCTGCTCGCGAATTTACAGTCGCGCGGAGCGGCGAGCGTGAAGCTTGCAGCGTTGCTCGACAAACACGACCGGCGGCAGAAAGAAGTGAAGATCGACTATCTTGGTTTTCCCATTCCGGATGAGTTTGTGGTTGGGTATGGTTTGGATTTCGCCGAACGCTACCGGAATCTGCCGTTCATCGGAGTGCTGAAAGATCCAAACGCATAACTGGAGGAGATAACGTGAAGAAAATCTTTGTGCCTTTGTTTGTCTTGCTGTTGGCGGCTTCAATCCACGCGCAGCAGGACTTCTCGCAAGTTCAGATCAAAGCGACGAAAGTTTCCGGCAACGTTTACATGCTTGAAGGCGCTGGTGGAAATATTGGCGTGTCGGTCGGTGACGACGGGATACTGATCGTCGATGATCAGTTTGCACCTCTCGCCGACAAGATTCGCGCGGCGCTGAAGGGCATCGCCGACAAGAAGTTGCGCTTCATTCTGAACACACACTGGCACGGAGATCACACCGGCGGAAACGTTGCCTTTGGTCCGGAAGCTCCGATCATCGCTCACGACAACGTGCGCAAGCGCATGGCGACCGAGCAAAAGTCGGAGTTTTTCAAGCGGACCACTCCGGCGTCGCCGAAGGAAGCACTTCCAGTCATCACTTTCGATCACAATCTCTCAGTACACTTCAACGGCGAAGAGATTCGCGCAATTCACTATCCGCACGGTCACACCGACGGCGACAGCGTGATCTTCTTCACGACGTCAAACGTCGTTCACCTGGGCGACAACTTCTTCGCGGGAAGATTTCCGTTTGTGGATTTGGAGAGTGGCGGCAGTGTGGAAGGTTTGACGAAGAACATCGGCGAGATCATCGAGAAAATCCCGGCGGGTGCAAAACTGATTCCGGGTCATGGTCCACTCTCGACGGTCGACGATCTCAAGGCCTACCACCGGATGTTGCAGGCGACGAGCGGCATCGTCCGTCAAAAGATCTCAGCGGGCAAGACAATGGACCAGATCAAGAGCGAGGGCCTGCCGGAAGAATGGAAAACCTGGGGCACCGGCTTCATCAACACCGATCGCTGGCTCGAAATCATCTACCGCAGCCTCACGGCGCGCAAGTGAATGATCATGTAATCCTGTCTAAAAAACTGTCGCCGGCGGTTAATCGCAATCCAAAGTTGTCGGCGATCGTTTGGCCGATGTCGGCGAGGGAGTCGCGGGTGCCGAGATTGATGCCGGGGCGGGCGGACTTGCCGTAGACGAGTAAGGGTGCGTACTCGCGGGTGTGATCTGAGCCGGGGAAGGTCGGATCATTGCCGTGGTCCGCGGTGATCATCATTACGTCGTCGTCACGCATCGCGGATTCGATCTCCGGGAGACGTGCGTCAAAGTGTTCGAGGGCTTTTGCGTAGCCTTCAGTGTCGCGGCGATGTCCGTAGAGCATGTCGAAGTCAACGAGGTTTGAGAAGATCAGTCCGCGCGTGGAGTCGTTCAGTGCTTGGATAGTCTGGTTGATCGATTGTTCGTTGTTCTTCGCCACGAGTTCTTTCGTCACACCCATCGAATCGTAGATCGAGGCAATCTTCCCGATACAAACAACGTCGAGGTCCTCATCCGCAAGCGCCGGAAGGAGATTTTCACGAGGTGGTGGAACGGCGTAATCGTGCCGGTTCTCCGTGCGATAAAAAGCTCCCGGCTCGCCGAGAAACGGTCGCGCGATCACGCGTCCGACACGGTGTTCGCCGTCGAGTATGCGACGGGCGATCTCGCAGATCTCGTAAAGCCGGTCGAGTGGGATCACCTCTTCGTGCGCTGCGATCTGAAACACTGAATCAGCAGACGTGTAAACGATCGGCTTGCGCGTTTTGACGTGCTCTTCGCCGAGTGTCTTGATGATCTCCGTACCCGAAGCCGGAATGTTGCCGAGGATGCCGGGAACAGAAGTCTCACTTACGAAACGATCGATGATCGAAGAAGGAAACCCGTTAGGATAAGTCGGGAACGCGCGATCGAGAATGATGCCCGCCATTTCCCAGTGACCCGTCGTCGTGTCTTTGCCATTCGAACGCAACGCACATCGACCGTACGAGCCCACAGGATGGTCCAACGGCGGCATCGCCTCGAGTGCGCGAATGTTGCCGAGCCCGTATCGTTGCAGGTTCGGAAGACGCACGGGGCGCGACTCGAGAATGTGACCAAACGTGTCGGCGCCTGCGTCGCCCCAGTCGGAAGCGTCAGGCATCGCGCCGATGCCGGCGCCATCGAGAACGATTAGTAAGATGCGATTGAAGTTGCGGGAAGTTTCGCTATTGTTTCGGAGCATAGTATCCGTCGCGTGCGCGGACCTGAGCCTTTTCTTTCAAACCTCGCACCTCGAGCTTGATTACCCGAAACTTGCCATCGCGAGCTTTGTTCGTTGGATAGTAACCCAAACTGTAAAGCGTGCCGATGTCAGCGGCCACGCGCGCGAATGCGGCTTTGGCGTCGGCGAGTGTCGCAGCAACGAAACTTCTGCCACCCGAAACCTTCGCCAGGTCGTTCATCTCGCGGCGCGCGAGATTGTACAGCTCGCGACTGATCGACATTCTTTCAAACGGGCCCATGCGGCAGAAGTCGTCGAAGTCTTCCGCTTTCGCGCGAGGCACGAAGAGCTCGCGGTAACGTTGCAACTGTTTTCGTGAAAGCGCGAGGCGGCCGTCGTCGCGGCAATCCTTCATCAGTCGATCTTCGACGAAGTCTTCAGTGTTGACCTGAATGAAGTAACAGGCGATTCCTGCGCGCGAGAGTTTTAACTTCGCTGCCGCATAGTCTGAGTTGCTCGACGAATCGACGCCGTCTGTTAACGCAACTACGGCCCGGCGGCCGCGCAGTTCATCGGCGGGCCGATCGCGAAAGATGTTGTCTGCGATGCTCTGTAGTGCGTCGTAGTAAGGCGTGCCCTGGCTGGCGCCGAGATTTTCGATCGCGCCACGCAACTGTTCGCGGTTGTCGGTCAGCGGGCTTAACACTTCAACTGCAGCCACTTGCTCAGTGAAGGTTTGCGTCGCATTGAAAGCGACTATGCCGACGCGATCGCCCGGCCGCAGTGCTTCGATAAAACTGTTTGCAGCGGAGCGGATCAGCGCAACGTCGTCGCGCGTCGAGCCTGACGTGTCGAGCAGCAGTGCGATCTCGAAAGGAGTTTCGGTCGTGCCGAAGTTGGCGATCGTTTGCGGCTGGCCATCTTCGATGACACGGAAATTCTCCGGTTTGAGACCGGAAAGCGGGCGTCCGGAACTGTCCGTCACGACTGCCGGAACTGAAACGAGTTGCGTTTCGACGCGGACCACGTCGTCTTCGTCGAGTTCATCCCCGGGTGAAACAGTTTTCTTCTGTTCGGGTGTTTGTTCGTTTCCGCCGGTGACGCGGCGTGGTCGTTGTGCAGGTTGTTGAGTAATCTGCTGGGCGCCAGTGTCGATCAAAACAGAGCACAATGCGGCACTGAACACAGCAACGAGGAGAACGATCCGTTTCGGCAGTCTACGACTGGCTTTTGTAAATATTGACATGGTGACAAAACCGGATGGGCTCTCGTGGGGAGAATATAAACCGGCAGGCCTTGAACTGCCAAACGTCTTGGAGTTCGGCGGTCGTTTCAGCCACAGATTACACCGATCTGCGGACGGGATTGAAACTTGACACTCCTGCCCGCTTCTCTTAGCATGGCGATTCTTTGATATACAGGACTGACGGCAGGGTTGGTCCGAAGCGCAGGCACGTACGTCAATGGTAGACGGCTTCCCTTACAAGGAAGAGGTTGGGGGTTCGAGTCCCTCCGTGCCTACCAAACGGTTTGGAATGCGGAGTCGTAGTTCAGTTGGTTAGAACGCCGGCCTGTCACGTCGGAGGTCGCGGGTTCGAGTCCCGTCGGCTCCGCCACTTATCTCGAATCACTCACCAGAGACTTTGTCTCCCCCGCGGGCTGGTCGCTCCGGACACATTCAGGACATGAGGATGGGATCTACAAAGATCTTTCTTTCCTTCGTACTACTCACACTGTCCTCAACTGCGACATTCACCCAACAACAACCAACTGCCGCGCTCAATTTACTTAAACCGATTTTGCAAAACCGGCTAAGAGAGAAACTGCGGAAATCAAGAGCAAAGGGTCGCACCAGCATAGTGCGGATGTGCTATTGACCCGGAGCGTGATTTGACTAAAATCCTCGTCAACGGTGAATGTGGTTGCCGGGGTGAGGACGGTAACCAATCGAGGCTGAATGTCTCCGCCAACCTTGAGAGGCCGGTCCAAAACCGGCCTTTCGGTTTTTAGCCGCGATTACACGGATCAAAAGCACGGATGATGATTTCGGTTGCGGAAGCGATACAGTTAGTCAGGCAACAAACCCGGGTGCTCGAGGCTGAGCGGGTCGAGTTGAAGAATGCGCTTGGGCGGGTGCTGGCGCAGGACATCGTCGCGGATTCGGATCTGCCTCCATTTAATCGTTCACAAATGGACGGGTACGCCGTGCGTGCAGAAGATGTGCGGCCGGCGCCGGTGCGCCTGCGTATCGCGGGTGAGTCAGCTGCGGGAAGAGGGTGGCATGAACAGTTGGAACCGGGACACGCTGTACGAATCATGACGGGCGCGCCCGTTCCCGAGGGTGCCGACAGCGTGCAGCAAGTCGAGCTTACTCACGAACTCAAAGACGGCACGGTTGTAGAACTGCTCGAGAGCGTTGAAGTCGGAAAGTCGATCGTTCCACGCGGTTCGGAGATCAGAGAAGGCGAGACTGTGCTGACTGCGGGCACGACGATTAACGCGGCGATGATGGCAGTGCTGGCTGCGTTTGGTTACGCGAAGGTTGAAGTGTTTCGGAAGCCGCGTGTGGGCGTGCTTGCTACAGGGTCGGAACTTGTTCCGGTCCATGAAAAACCAGGACAGGACCAGATCCGCGATTCGAACAACTACTCGATCGGTGCTTACGCCGAACTCGCGGGCGCTGTCGTCGAACGACTGCCGCTAACAGGCGACGAGAGCTCGCTGTTACAACAACAGATTCGAGAAGCTGCCGAGCGTTGCGATCTGATCGTTACTTCGGGCGGTGTGTCGATGGGCGTTTACGACGTGACGAAGTCGGCGCTCAAGGGACTCGACGCCGAGATATTTTTCGAACGCGTGGCACTGCGGCCTGGAAAGCCGACAGTGTTTGCGCGACTGCCAAACGGAACACTCGTGTTCGGCCTGCCGGGAAATCCTGTTTCGGTTTCAGTGACGTTCAATCTGTTTGCGCGTGCGGCGCTGCTCGCGATGCAGGGCGCGACGGAACCCGCGTTGAAACGGGAGACCGCCGCGCTTGCTCGAAGTGTTAAGGGAACGACAGAACGCGAGAGTTACTTGCCTGCCCAGCTTACGACAAACGACGACGGCGAACTGATCGCGTTTCCGTTGAAGTGGGGAGGCTCGTCAGACTTCGTCGCGTTTGCACTCTCCACTGCGCTCGTGATCATCCCGGCAAACGTGCAACTGGTCGAAGCCGGATCGCTCGTCAACGTCGTCCGTCTTCCCTAGCCAACAAAAGCGGCCACAGATTTCCGCGGAACTTCGTACACGGATTTATGCTTCCTGAGGCACCTGCACGATCGGCGCCACGCGTTGGGTCAGGCCCTTAAAGCCAAGAAACCCTGGCAGGCGCTCGATACGATTTCCGATCTTCTGATCAAACAGGTCGAGGCCTTCTTTCCCAGGCCACAGCGTCGCGATCACGTAGTTTGCTTCACCCTCAGGCTTGGCTCCCTGCCCCACCGGCTTCCAGAATTTTCCAATGATGAAGCGCGCGAGGTTTCTCGAAAACGTCGTCTCGCCAAGCTTCACGCGCGCTACGTTCCAGTAGAAGCTCGAATGGATCGACTCTTCCTGCACGATACCGATAAGTAGTTGCTTCAACACCGGATGACCAGCGAGATCCGACAGTCGTCGGTACGCATTCATCGCCGTGATCTCGTTGATCGCGCCCCACACCATGTGCGCGCCATGAAAGTATTTTCCAAACGGCCGCGACGCATGGTCCACCAGGTAACTTCCAATGGTGTACAGACGCGGGATCTTTCGCGTCGCTTCAACTCGCCAGTTGTTTCCGGACGGCACTCCGGCCTCTTCCAGAAATCTATTCAGCAGGTTTGCGTGATGGAGTTCTTCAATGCTCCAGCGGTCCATGAATTTTCTGATCACAGGATCTTTGCCGGTCGGCGTCCGTCGCAACTCCTGGTAATACATGTCAGTGAAATACTCGATGTCGCGCATGTAAACGAGCACGGGCACGAACGCCGGATTGAGCGGGTAGTTCTTAATCTCCTTCCAGGGAATGCTGTTGACGTACTCTCTTGATAGCGCACGCGGCTGTCGCTCATACCAATCAAGCACTTCCTTGTCAGTCTCAAACACAGGGGGAAACCTCCGAAAGTCTCAATGTTCAAATGTCAGGTAATTTACGTTCGCTTACAGCTATCGGTTTTCACTTCTTCATCGTGAACTCAACAGCAACTTGCAGTATTACTAACAACCCACGGGCTCGAATCGGAGGAAGAGCATGAGACCAACTCGGTGAGAACCTCGCCCGGTCGTGCGGCAGGATAGACGTAAACGAGGTCGGATGTCGAGAACAACTTGCTTGAGGCGACGTTTTTGTTATCTACTGCGGCCATGACACAACTCTCACACGTAGACGACGAGGGTCGCGTCCGCATGGTCGACACCGGCAGCAAGGAGATCACGGCCCGGCGGGCGGTGGCGTCAGCGAAAGTGTTGATGAGCGAAGCGACTGTCGCCGCACTGCGCGAACACCGAACGCCGAAAGGCGATCCCCTCGAGGCCGCGCGTCTCGCAGGGATCATGGCGGCGAAACGGACTTCGGATCTGATCCCGCTTTGCCATCCGCTGCCACTCACGCATATCGACGTTCGCGCGACGATTGAAGAAGCAGGTGTTTCGCTTCAGGCAGAAGTTTCTACAAACGCTCAGACGGGCGTGGAGATGGAGGCGCTCACGGCGGTGTCGGTCGCGGCGCTGACGATCTATGACATGTGCAAGGCGCTTGAAAAAGGGATGACGATTACGGATGTGCGGCTGGAGAGCAAGAGCGGC
>DASTQB010000273.1:0-28907 GCA_035761985.1 Pyrinomonadaceae bacterium | reverse complement strand
CTGGCGCGCCGCTCGATCCGACTGGAGTGCCGTACGTTCTGCGCGCGGGTGCGTGCGAAGTTGATCTGGATGCGAAGTCGGAGATTCCGGCGAAATGAGCCACAGATTGCACGGATGAACAAAGATGGCAGTAGTTGAAATCAAAAACCTGACGAAAGACTACGAAGTCGGCTTCTGGCGCAAACGAAAGGTGCGTGCACTCGACGATCTGTCGTTGTCAGTGGACCACGGCCAGATCTTCGGTTTTCTCGGCGCGAACGGCGCGGGCAAGACGACGACGCTCAAGTTGCTCATGCGTCTCATCTTTCCTACGACCGGGTCGGCTCGGATACTTGGTCACGACATTCAGGACGTCCGTATGCACGAGCGGATCGGTTACTTGCCTGAGAACCCGTACTTTTACGATTACCTGACAGCGCGTGAGTTTCTCGAATACTGCGCTGAGATCTTCGGCTATCCCGCTGCCGAGCGCAGGAAACGCACGGCGGATCTGCTTGCGCGCGTCAGGCTCGACGAGAAACGCTGGGACACGCAACTGCGAAAGTTTTCGAAAGGCATGCTGCAGCGAGTCGGTCTCGCGCAATCGTTGATCAACGATCCGGAGATCGTGTTTCTGGATGAGCCGATGAGTGGACTTGATCCAGTTGGCCGTCGCGAGGTGCGCGATCTGATTGCTGCGCTGCGTGATGAAGGAAAGACGGTGTTTATGTGTTCGCACATACTTTCGGACATTGAGGTTCTGTGCGATCGCGTCGCGATTCTGAAGCGAGGGAAACTTGCTCAGGTTGGTTATCTCGATGAGCTGCGGCGGACGAGTGAAGGTCCGAATCGAATGGAAGTGCTCGCGACTGGAACGGATGCTGAAACTCTGAAACAACATTTACCTGAGACTGAAATCACGGCGACACCGAGAGGGCTAAGGATTGAGATCGGTTCAGAAGATGAAATCGATCGCGTGCTGGCGGCGTTGAGAAAAGCTGGCGGGAAGATTGTTTCGGTTCAGCCGGTGAAGCAGTCGCTGGAAGAGCTTTTTGTATAGGTCGAATAGGACCGATAGGACCAATAAGACCGATAGGACCTATATTCGCCTCATAGGTCCTATCGGTCCTATCGTTCACTTTATAGGTCTTATAGGTCCTATACGACCTATCGGTCCTATTCTTTAAACCGAATCCCCACGATCTCCATCAGAATATCCGCACGCGGATCCGTTTCGCTCATACCCTCCAGCGTAACGCTCACCGGCATCGTCTTGTTTGGCGCTAGCTCCGGCTGCCGGTTCGGGATCACGATGACCACGCGCTCCTTGATCGGCTTCTTTTCATAATCAACGACCGCCGCGCGTATCTCGAGCCCATTCAAAGTCTTTCCTGTCAAATTGCGGACCGTCGTCGAAAGACTCATCACGATGTCGCCCAGCGCGCGCTTCGCCTCCGTCGCCTCCGGATCGTCGAGAATGATCTTCGACTTGTACTCTTCAAACTGTGGTGAACCAGCGCGAATCGCGCCCTGGAGTTGGTCGGCTGCGGTGTTGCCGCTGCCCAGCCGCATCAATACATAGAAGACCGCGGCGATCACAATCGCCGCAACGACGGCCACACCGATGATGAGGGTTCGGTTAGACTCGGTCGCCTCTACCCGCCGCTCTGGAGTTGCCATAGTGAAATGAATTGTGCCACAAGAACGGACAAAAAGCACAAACCAGATGCCGTGGCCTATGTGCTTTCCTGGGCCTTCATCAATTGCCCGATCAATGTCTCCAGTTCGGCGAAATCGATCGGTTTGCTGACGTAACTATTGCAGCCCGCCTTGATCGCTTCCGATTGAAAGTCAGACGTGTCGTGGGCCGACACCGCAATGATCGGCGTCGACGCCAGTTGCGGAAGTTTGCGGATCAGACGGGTTGCGGCGAGCCCGTCAATCACCGGAAGGCTGAGGTCCATCAGGATGAGTTGCGGAGTTTCGAGTTCGGCGAGCTTCACGGCCTCTTCGCCGTTCATCGCCTCAACCACCCGATAGCCGGTCATTTCGAGCAGCCGACGCAACATAAACCGGTTGTCCTCGGTGTCTTCCACCAGCAAAACGGTCAGCGGTTTGTCCTGCTCGTTCATCGTCCCTCAATTAATACCGCGATTTTCGGCCAGTTTACCAGCCTTAAGTTGTTGATTTTACTGTATCACTAGAATACGGAAGCGTTTTCTGATACCATCCCGCATCGAAACGCAACACAAAAGAATCGATCGCCAGCGTCCAATTCGTACACAAACTGGCGTGAGATTCGCCCTCCCCCTGCGGCCCCTGAGATTAAGAGCTGAGAGATTCGGTATCTGATGAAGACTGCAATGTCGAGGCCCGACGAGACAGAACGGCTCCAAGACCTCGGGCGAGCTTCAATGCAAATAGTTCACGACCTCAAGAATCAACTGAACGGTCTCAAACTCTATGCCACGTTCCTTCGACGCCGCATCGAGAAGACCGAAAGGCCTGGTGATGAACAGGAAACCATCGGCAAGCTCATCACCGGACTCGACCGCGCGGCTGAAGATCTGTCGGCGCTGGTGCGTTACGCGCAGCCCGTGGAGTTGAAAAAGCAGCCGGGATTCGAGGTTGATAAGGTTGTGAGTTCGATCTGTTCGAATTTGAACGACACGAACACACAGATAGCATGTGAAGCTGATTCAGGAGGCGTTCAGGGTAGTTTCGATCACTTCAAACTTACTGATGCGTTGAAGTGGCTCTCGATAGGCGCATTGAAATACCGGCAAACGGGCGATGGAGCAAGTGGAATTACAGTCAAAGTTGCCCAGCCGGATACGGAACGAGCGGTGGTTGAGTGGTCCGGGTTGCGGCAGTTGGACCAGGATCCACTTCACTCATTCGCCGGTGTCGATGAGGTGAAAATGGCGCTCGCCGCGAAGATCATCGACGCCCACGGCGGCTCGACTGAATTTACGGACAGGAAGTTTGTGGTTGTCCTCCCGCTCGCCGGGTGACGCTACAGTTCAGAGTTCAAGCTTTAGCTTGTTTAGTGCGGACAGCAAACTATCGATTGAAAGGGAGTAATGACGATGCCCCAGGGCGCAGCGATTTCGAGAGAGGAGAAAAAGGTGGAGAACAAAGAAGTGCGGATTCTTGTGGTGGACGACGAGCCAACGATGGCCGATTCTCTACGGCAAAACTTCGTTGAGGAAGGATACTCAGTCGACACTGCTGCTACTGGCGCGGCTGCAATCGAGCTGTTTGATCAGGGCGGACATCATCTCGCGATCTGCGACTTGCAATTGCCGGACATGGATGGTTTGGAAGTGCTGCGCCACATGAAAGACGCGCGGCCGACCACGGAAGTGATCGTGGTCACGGGTTATGGATCTGTTCAGAAAGCAGTGGAAGCAACGAAGGCGGGCGCTTTCTATTTCGTCGAGAAACCGTTTGACTTCGAAGAGTTGCAACCGCTCGTTGAGAAAGCGTTGGAACGCCGGGAACTCGTTGCGGAAACTGCCAACATGCGACGGCAACTCTCCACGCGCGCTGAATACTTCAACATCATCGGCGCGTCGAAGCCGATGCAGACGATTTATGAAACGATTGAGTCAGTCGCGAAGTCGGATGCGAATGTTTTGATCGTGGGTGAGTCTGGAACGGGCAAGGAACTGATCGCCAACGCCATTCATTACCAGTCGCTGCGATCGAAGAAGCCGTTCATTAAAGTAAACTGCGCCGCGCTGCCGAAAGAGCTGATTGAATCCGAGTTGTTTGGTCATACGAAGGGTGCGTTCACCGGAGCACATGCGGACAAGGAAGGTTTGGTCCAACATGCCGCAGGTGGTTCGTTAATGCTCGACGAAATCGCGGAGATGCCGATCGAGTTGCAGCCGAAGCTTTTGCGCGTGTTGCAGGAACGCAGTTATCGCAAGATCGGATCGGAAAAGACTTACGCCGTGGATTTTCGTCTTGTTTGTTCTACGAATCGTCCGCCGGCGGATGCGATCCGCGACGGTCTGCTGCGTGACGACCTTTTCTATCGCATCTCGACGATCACGATCCACGTTCCACCGTTGCGCGAACGTAATGAAGATATTCAACTGCTGACTGAACACTTCCTGCACATGTATGCGCAGAAGTATGAGCGGCCGATCACTGGTGTTTCGCAGGCTGCGTACCAGCGGTTGTTTGCGCATTCGTGGCCGGGGAACGTGCGTGAGTTGCAGAACGTGATCGAGCGAGCGGTGTTGCTGGCGAAAGACAAACAGATCGAGCCGATCGATCTGCCGTTTGACAACGGCACGCTGCCGGAAGGTACTTCGTCGAGTGTGACCTGGGATGTTCCGCCGAACATGACGCTCGAAGATATCGAGCGGCTCGTGATCGAACGGACGCTCCAGCGCACGGGCGGCAACAAGCAAGCGGCCGCGAACCTTCTGGGAATCTACAGGCCGCGTTTGTACAGCAAGATCAGGAAATACAACATCGACGTGCCGTCGCTCGTCTCGGCTTAAGCAACAGCCACAGATTTACACAAATAAACACGGATCAGAAATGCTCATTCTGATCCGTGTTTATTTGTGTAAATCCGTGGCTTTTTGTTCTTTGTCGCTTGTGGTAAAAAGATTTCCGAATGGCCCCCACCACTCCCCCCGAATCCCGGCGTCTGCGTGGCATCGATGCGCTTCGAGGTGTGGCGGCCCTGGGCGTCGTTCTCTATCACGCGGTCGAACAAGGCAAGCACGTCGTCCCGAACAATCTCGCCGAGTATCCCGTTCGCCTGCTCCAGTTTGGCAGCTCCTTTGGCTACATCGGCGTCTTTCTCTTCTTCGTAATCTCCGGCTTCTGCATTCACCTGCAATGGGCCAAGTCCAAGGCCGCCGGCACCGAGCCCGACATCCGCTTTGGTCCATTCTGGAAACGACGCATTCGACGGCTCTACCCGCCGTACGTCATCGCCCTCCTTCTTTACCTGCTGCTCACCGCATGGACCATCGGCCTCAACCCCACGCACTTTCTCTTCTACGACATCGGCATGCACCTGCTGATGCTTCACAATCTCGATCCAAACACCTGCTACACAATCAACGGCGTGTTCTGGACGCTCGCGATCGAAGAGCAACTTTACCTGGCCTACTTTCTTCTGCTCTTTCTACGCATTCGCTGGGGCTGGGGCCTCACGATCGCAGTCTGCCTGCTCGTGCGCCTCGCGTGGATGGTCTTCAGCCACGTGGTCTGGTTGAAGACAGGTTTCGGTATACCAGTGCCGGAAGCTGCTGCGGCTCACTGGTTTACATGGGCACTCGGCGCGCTGGGCGTTGAGGTCATGTTCGGCCTCGTCCGTCTGCGTGGCTGGTCACGCAACCTTTGGCTCGCGACGCTGCTGATCGCCGGAGCTTCCGCGCTATCGACATACCTGCCGGTGATCCCGAAGGATACGCTCGTTAACAACGCGAGTTGGTTCCTGATCCATCCGTTGTGGGGACTCGGATTCTTTATTCTCATCAACCGCGTCGTCCTCGCAGAGCACAGTTGGCTGCGACAAGCACGACTACCTTCACTCGTCTCCATCTTCTCAACACTCGGAATCTTTTCGTATTCGATCTACCTGACACACGAGCTCGTGATCATGCAGTCGTGGCGCTGGATAAATCCCGCACGATTGCAGGTGGAGAATGTGTTACTCGTGACGATCCCGTCGACAATACTGTTTGCGTGGGTATTCTTCTGGTTTTGTGAAAAGCCATTCATGTCGCGCCGCACTCCCGCTGAGTCGTCCACACCCACCTGGACCACTGTTCCGGAAACACAGCCCAACACGGCCGGCGACTGATCCGTACGCGCGTTTGCAACAGATCTTCTGCTAAACTGCTCACGTCTTACCCCGCAACAATCAAGCTTCAACGGAGGATTTTCTGCGCGTGCGTTGCTTCAAACCGCTTGCACTTATTTCTATCTTGATTTCTGTCACCGTTCTCGCCTCGCAAGGACCAACACAACAACAACAACGTGCTCCAGCGTCACTCGCTTCGCCGACGCCCACGCCCACTCCGCTGCCGCCGCCAACCGTAAAGATCGATAACTATCGCGCCGCCGCAGGCCGCATCATCGGTGCAGCACTGACGAGCGATCGTGCGTACACGCGACTCGCACACCTGACGGACCACATCGGCCATCGTCTCAGCGGCTCGACAGGTCTCGAACGCGCTATCGAATGGGCCATTGCCGAGATGCAGCGTGACGGGCTCGACAACGTGCGTAAAGAAAAAGTGATGGTGCCTCATTGGGTGCGCGGTGAGGAAAGCCTCGAGATGTTGACGCCTTTACCACGAAAGCTATCCATGCTCGGTCTCGGCAACAGCATCGGCACGCCTGCCGAAGGCATTTCGGCTGAGGCAGTGGTGGTGCGCAACTTTGCCGAGCTGGATCGTCTCGGTGAAGGCGCACGCGGCAAGATCGTCGTCTACAACGTACCGTTTACAACTTACGGCGCAACTGTCGCTTATCGCGGGCAAGGGGCTTCGCGAGCGGCTCGCTATGGCGCGGTGGCCGCACTGGTGCGTTCAGTCACGCCGACGAGTTTGCAAACGCCGCACACTGGCGCGATGAACTACGACGCGAATCAACCGCGTATTCCCACGGCCGCAATCACGATCGAAGCTGCTGAGCTTTTGCAACGCATGCACAATCGCGGCGATCGCCCGACACTGCGTCTGAAGATGGAAGCGAAGTTTCTTCCCGATGCTGAGTCGGCCAACGTGATCGCAGAACTGAAAGGCACTGAGAAGCCTGACGAGATCGTCCTGATCAGCGGGCATTACGATTCGTGGGACGTGGGCCAGGGTGCGCATGACGACGGTGGTGGTTGCATCGTGGCGTGGGAAGCCGCGCGCCTGCTGAAGGAACTCGGACTCCGGCCGCGGCGCACGATCCGCGTCGTGCTTTACACAAACGAAGAGAACGGGCTGCGCGGCGGCAACGCTTATCGCGACGCGCATCGCGCAGAGCTTGCGAAACACATTCTCGCGATCGAATCCGACTCCGGCGTCTTTCGACCAGAAGGCTTTGGATTGAACGCGGCAGCTCCGTTGCAAGTGCGTTCGAACTTACAGGAGATCGCAAAGCTGCTCTCGGGCATCGGCTCCGATCGCATTGCGCCAAATGGCGGTGGTGCAGACATTGGACCAATCATGCGTGAGGGAGTTGTTGGCGCAAGTCTCGACGTGGACGGTTCCCGGTATTTCGACTATCACCACACGCCCGCCGACACGCTCGACAAAGTCAACCCGCGTGAACTGGCGCTGTGCGTCGCCACGATGGCAGTGATGGCCTACACAGTCGCCGATCTTCCGGAATCGCTAAACTAATACCTGGACATGGATTAACGCGGATGTACACAGATCGATCCGTGTGCATCCGTGTTAATCCGCGGCTAAACAATTTCGTAAGTAGCAACGCTCGTCGGCGTCTCGAAGCAACGAACTTTATAAATCTGCACGCGATCGTCGCCGACGCGCTGCGCCACGCGTTCCAACACGTACTTCGCAAGATTCTCAGCCGACGGCTGCAGTTCATCGAACGGCGGCAGCTCGTTGATGTTTCGATGATCCAGGTACGTCACGACTTCATCAGCCGCCGCTTTCAACTCAACAAAATCGACCAGCAGTCCGACATTGTCCAACTCTCGCCCGCGCGCGTAGATCTCGATCTTGTAATTGTGGCCATGCAGGTTCTCACACTTCCCTTTATAGCCACGCAGTTGATGCGCGCTCGAGAAGTTCCGCTCGATCATTACTTCGAATTGTCCAGGCATATCCGCGGATTATAATCAGTGTGAAAGAAGGTTGCGAGATCGGACACGCGTGATGTCACTTGACACCGGGGAAGACTCTGTAAAAAGGTCCGCCCATAAGCTTTCGTTCGTAACCGCGGATCGAGTATCGCGAGCACGCCTCGATCCGTAGTGCTGCGGATCAGACGTCCCAGCCCCTGCTTCAACGAGATGATCGCCTGCGGCACACTGTACTGGTAAAAACTCGAACCGCCGGTGTCTTCGATGTATCGCTGTCTCGCCGCGACGATCGGATCCGTCGGAACTGCAAACGGTAGCTTGTCGATGATCACACACGACAACTGCTCGCCACGCACGTCCACACCTTGCCAGAAACTCGAGGTCGCAAACAGCACCGCATTCGGCGTGTCGCGAAACCGCTTGAGCAGTTGCCCCTTCGAAGCACTACCCTGGACCAGGCACGGGTAATCAATCTCTGCCCAAACGTTTTCGAACAGCGACTGCATGCCCGCAAGGCTCGTCGACAAAACAAACGCTCGCCCTTCAGTCGCGTTGAGTATCTTCACGACTTCAGCCGCCGCGGCCCTGGTCCACTCTCGTTCACGTGGATCGGGCATTCGCGCCGGCAGGTAAAGAATCGCCTGGTTTTGATAATCAAAACTGGTCTCGGCGATCAGATCGTCGGCGGTGTCGAGGCCGAGTCGATCGCGGATGAAAGCGAAGTTGCCACCGCTCGAAAGCGTTGCGGAAGTCAGCACCACTGTCGGAACTGAGTCAAACAACTTGTCCTGCAAGAGTCCCGCGACGTCGATCGGCGAAGCGCGAAGGAAGATGCCGCGGTTTCGACGTTCCAGCCAGTAAACAAACTTCTTGTCTTCACCCGTGACGATGAACTGCAGTCCAAAACGTATCTCTCGCAGCCGGCGGATCAGGCTTTCGACGTCCGGGTCTTTTTCCGTGAGCGCGTCGAGCGTCGTTTCAGTGCGTTGAATCGCGCCTTCGAGGACTGAGTACAGTTCGCCGAGCCGCGTTGCTTCGAGCTCTCCGTTAACTCTTCTGACAAACGTTCCCGGAACGATCGGGTAGCGACCATCCTCACCGCGCCCATCGCGAAAGCCCATCCAGAAGTCGTCGGCAAAGCGCGACATGCGAGCCACGCTCTTCGTCAGTTCCTGGTCTGTTGCCGCGTCTTCGATGTTCAGCATTCCGAGGTCGCGCACAAGATCTTCGATCTGGTAGTTCGAGACCTGCGCGCCGAAATACTCGGAAGCCACTTCTTCGATCAGATGCGCCTCGTCGAGAATCACCGCCGTGTAATCCGGCAGCACCGAACCGTAATTGCTGTCGCGCAAACTCAGATCGGCGAAGAACAGGTGATGATTGACGACGACGATGTCCGCTTCCTGCGCGCGGTTGCGCATGCGTGTGATGAAACACGGATCGAAGTCTGGACATTTCTGGCCCAGGCATGATTCGGAACGCGCGTCGATGTGACGCCAGAAAGAGAGCGGCTCGGGAAGATTTGAGAGTTCGGCCCGATCGCCCGTCTCGCTTTCCCTCGACCAGTGGCAGACTTCGTCGAAGTAATCGACTTCATCGAGGCCTTCGAGCACAGGCGACGATTGCGCGCGGGCGAGACGATTGAGGCAAACGTAGTTGCCTCGGCCTTTCATGTAAGTCGCAGAGAACGATTTGGGCAGGACGCTTTGGAGAAACGGAATATCTTTCTCCATCAACTGTTCCTGCAAATTCTTTGTGCCCGTGGAAATGATGACACGCCCATTTCCACCAAGCGCAGCGGCAACGGCAGGCACGAGATAAGCGAGCGTCTTCCCGGTCCCAGTCCCCGCTTCAACAATGAGGTGCCTCTTCTCCTCAAACGCGCGCATCACAGCCCGCGCCATCTCAACCTGGCCCGGCCTATACTCATACTCCGGATGCGCCTGCGCAATCAGCCCCTCAGGCCCAAAAACTTCCAGCATTCGTGTTTATCCGTGTGCATCCGCGGCTTTTAGTCGTCGTGGGTAGAGCGGGAAACGGGCGGTGAGATCCGCCACGTCGCGCTTAACTTTGTTCCTCACTTCTTCAGACTCTGGAGCGTGAATCACTTCCGCGATCAGACGACCGATCTCGCGCATCTCCGGTTCTTTCATGCCGCGCGTGGTCACGGCTGGTGTGCCGATGCGCAGTCCTGAGGCGACGAAAGGTTTGTTCTGATCGAACGGGATCGTGTTCTTGTTCACTGTGATCAACGCGGCTTCGAGTGCCTTCTCGGCGTCTTTACCCGTGATGCCTTTGCCGTCCATCCAAACGTCGACGAGCATCAGGTGATTGTCGGTGCCGCCCGAGACGAGGCGCAGTCCCTGCTCCTGGAGTTCGCTCGCAAGGGCTTTCGCATTCTTTAACACCTGCCGCTGATACTCTTTGAAATCTTCACGCAACGCTTCACCAAGCGCGACGGCTTTTGCGGCGATGATGTGCACGAGTGGTCCACCCTGCACACCCGGGAAAAGCCTGCGGTCGACCTCTTTAGCATGTTCTTCGCGGCAGAGGATCAAACCACCACGTGGTCCACGCAGTGTCTTGTGCGTTGTAGTAGTAACGTAATCGGCGTGCGGAACAGGCGAAGGATGAAGCCCGGCGGCAATTGGTCCGGCGATGTGCGCAATGTCGGCAAACATCCGTGCACCAACACTACGCGCGATCTCGCCGATGCGCTCGAAGTCGATGGTCCGCGGGTAGGCTGAGGCACCACACACAAGCAGCTTCGGTTTATGCTCTTCCGCGATCTTCTGCAACTCGTCGTAATCGATCTGCTCTGTTTCGCGCGACACGCCGTAATCCGCAACTTTGTAACTGATGCCTGAGAAGTTCAAAGGATGACCGTGCGTGAGATGCCCGCCATGCGAGAGGTTCATGCCGAGAATCTGATCGCCATACTGGATAGCCGCGAGATACACAGACATGTTTGCCTGCGCACCACTGTGCGGTTGCACGTTCGCATGATCGGCGCCAAACAACTCCTTCGCGCGATTAATCGCAGTTTGCTCGACAACGTCCGTCCACTCACAACCGCCGTAATAACGTTTCCCCGGGTACCCTTCGGCGTACTTGTTTGTAAACACTGAACCCGCAGCTTCGAGCACTGCCTCACTCACAAAATTCTCTGAAGCAATGAGTTCGAGACCGTTCGCCTGTCGTGCGACTTCGTTATCGATAGCGCCGGCGATCACGGGATCGACGTCGGCGAGTGATGAGTTTCTCGTCATTTAGCCCTTCTCTCCACGTCACAAATCTTCTCAACTCGCGCCGAGTGCCTGCCGCCTTCAAAGTCCGTCGCGAACCATGCACGCACAATCTTCGGAATCTCACCCGGCGGCGTAGTGCGTGCGCCGATGGCAAGCACGTTTGCGTCGTTGTGCTGTCGCGCGAGTCGTGCAATTTCTTCTGACCATGCGACGGCGGCGCGCACGCCCGGAACTTTGTTAGCCGTAATCGCCATTCCGGTCCCTGAACCACAGACCAGCAGTCCCTGTTCAACTCGACCTTCGGCAACTTGCTCCGCAACCGCGCGCGCGTAGTCGGGATAGTCAACTGACTCTTCGGAAACGGTGCCGAGATCGTCAAACTCCACACCCAGATCCGCAAGGAGCGCCTTCAAGCGCTCCTTCTCAGTGTAACCGGCATGATCGCTTGCGAGTGCAATTCGCATGTTTATGAACCTTCGTTGCAGTGGTGTTAAGAAGAAGCGTGATGGTAACTCAGTGCCTAATACACAGCAACCTGGTTCTAGGGGCGGCCCTCCGTGGCCGTCCCAGCGTGAAAACACAATGTGGAACAGAGTTCAGCGCTGCGGTGGCCACGGAAGGCCACCCCTAC
The DNA here is from genome assembly GCA_035761985.1 of Pyrinomonadaceae bacterium. Classification (GTDB taxonomy): domain Bacteria; phylum Acidobacteriota; class Blastocatellia; order Pyrinomonadales; family Pyrinomonadaceae; genus PSRF01. Next base: position 17,254 of record DASTQB010000273.1, on the reverse strand, counting down.
AACGAGTTGCCTTAGTTGTATTGGCTAAGCGAGAATGCCGAATCTATGCGCTGGTCACGATACTTTATTCCCACTCTACGCGAAGACCCCGCTGACGCCGAGGTCGTTTCGCACAAACTTCTCCTACGCGCAGGTGTTGTTCGCCAACTGTCCGCCGGCATCTATTCCTACCTGCCTCTGGGCCAGAAAATTGCCCTCAAGGTGATGAATATCCTGCGCGAGGAAATGAATGCGATTGGCGGCCAGGAGTTCTACCTGCCCGCCCTGCACCCGGCCGAACTCTGGCAGGAATCCGGTCGCTGGTATGCGATCGGCGACGAGATGTTTCGCCTGAAAGATCGCAAAGGTGCCGACATGTGTCTCGGCATGACGCACGAAGAAGTGTTTACTGCGATCGCGCGCAACGAGATTCGTTCCTACAAACAACTGCCGCAGGTCTGGTACCAGATGCAGGTCAAATTTCGCGATGAAGCGCGCCCGAAGTCGGGCCTGATTCGTGTGCGCACGTTCATCATGAAAGACGCTTACACGTTCGACGTCGATCGTGCCGGACTCGACAAGTCGTTCGACCATCAGCGTGAAGCATACAAAAGGATCTTTACGCGTTGCGGCATACAGTTTCTGATCGTGGAAGCCTCATCGGGCTCCATGGGCGGATCGGAATCCAATGAATTCATCGCCAGGACACCGGCCGGAGAGGACCTGATCGTTCATTGCGAGAATTGCGATTACTCGGCAAACCTCGAAAAAGCAACTTCACGACTCGCCGGCATCGCTGATGAAGCTGGACCAGACGCCCCCGAAGAATTTCCGACGCCGGGCGTGCGTACGATCGAAGATCTGACTACTTTCCCCGGAGGCGCTGAAGCGTCGCGACAGATCAAGTCGCTGGTCTTCTTCGCGACCATCGACGGCGAACCGCGGCCCGTGCTGGTCCTGCTGCGAGGCGATCATCAACTGCACGAGACCAAGCTCGCGGACAGTCTGCGTGCAACAGCCGTCCGGCCCGCGCAGCCTGAAGAAATACGCGATCTGCTCGGCGCGAGCGCCGGAAGTCTCGGCGGCGTTGGCGCGAAGGACAAAGCACGTGCGGCAAAGATCGACTTGCGCATCGTTGCCGATACCGCGCTGAAGGAAAGACGCAACATGACGACCGGCGCAAATAAAGACGATCATCACTTGCGCGGCGTCGATATCGCGCGGGACATTCCCGTTGACGAGTGGCTTGAACTGCGAACCGTGGAGTCAGGCGAAGCCTGTCCACGATGTGCGACGGGTGTGCTTGAAGTTTTCAAAGGCATGGAGATCGGCCACATCTTCAAGCTCGGTACGAAGTACTCCGAATCGATGGGCGCAACGGTGTTGACGCAGGACGGGAAAGAAGTGCCGATCGTCATGGGCAGTTATGGCATCGGCGTTGAACGAATCATTGCGGCGGCTGTCGAGCAGCAGCACGACGCTGACGGAATCATCTGGCCACGTGAGCTCGCGCCGTTCGACGTGGTTGTGACGATCACAAATATGAAGCAGGATAATCTGCGTGAAGCCGGTGAGCGTTTGTATAACGACTTGCAGAACGCGGGGCTCGAAGTCCTGCTTGACGATCGCGACGAGCGTGCAGGCGTGAAGTTTAAGGACGCCGATCTGATCGGGATCCCCTATCGCGTCACGATCGGGAAAAAAGTTGCGGAAGGCATAGTTGAGCTTTTCGATCGCCGCACAAAGACGACCGAGGATGTTAAAATCAGCCACGTAGTGCAGGGACTTTTGAATCGTAAGCCTTAGGCGCCTCCCTTGAGTGGTACGCGACGGAGTCGCTATTAACGATGAGAACGCTTTGTTTTTTATTCCTCCTCCTCGTTTCGTTCCCAATCCGGGCGTCACAGGACATCCTTCCCGAACTCGTCCGTCGTATTAAACCGTCAGCAGTTGCGGTCGAGACGTTCGACGCGCGTGGACAGAAACTGTCGCGCGGCAGCGGTTTCTTCGTCGAGAACGATCGCATCGTCACGAACCGTCACGTACTCGAAGGCGCACATCGCGCCGAGGTCCAGTCTTCAACGGGCACGGTGTTTCCAGTCAAAGGTGTTCTCGCCGTGGACGCCGAAGGCGACATCGCGTTGTTGAAGATCGATCCGCCTGCAACGCCGATCAGGCCGTTGCCACTCGACAAAACATCCCCGCAGGAAGGCGAGAGCATCGTCGTCATTGGCAATCCGCTCGGACTTGAAGGCAGCGTTACAAATGGAATCGTCTCCGCCGTGCGCGACATTCCAACGTTTGGCCGCATCATTCAGATCACTGCGCCGATCTCGTCGGGTTCGAGTGGCAGTCCGGTGGTGAACATGCAGGGACAGGTGATCGGGATTGCGACTTTGCAGATCACCGGCGGGCAAAGTGTGAACTTTGCGATTCCTTCGGAACGCATTTCACAACTCCAGGTCGCGTCGATGATGACGTTGTCAGACCTTGTGGCAACCGCGGGACGGAACAAGCGCGCGAAGGCGGTTCAGTTCTTCCGTGATGGTTTGAGTTTTCTTTCGAAGGACGATTGCGAGAAGGCGCTGCCCTATTTCGAGAAGGCCGTCGAGTCAGACAGCAACTACGCTGAAGCATGGGCGCAGAGTGGTTTCTGCAACGAAAAACTCGGAAGACATGCAGAGGCGATCGAAGCCTCGAAAAAAGCTGTGAACCTTAGGCCGTCGGCGGAGTCGTACTTCAACATCGGTCTCGCGAGTTTTTATCTGAAGCAATACAAGGATGCTGCGGAAGCGTACCGGCAATCGATCAAGCTCGATCCTTTCAACGCCGCCGACGCCTATTACGCGCTCGGGCTCGTCTATCGCGACTGGGGCAAGGCTGACGAGGAGATCCAGGCCTACAAGCAGGCAATCAGGCAGCGGCCTGATTACACGGTTGCGTATGAACGACTCGGATCGCGGTACTTGAAGTCGAAGAAGTTCAACGAAGCAGTTGAGACTTTTCGGCAGCTTTCAACTTTGAAGCCGGGAGACGCTGTTGCGCCAAACAACATGGGCGAAGCCTTTTATGAGTTGAACCGGATGAACGATGCCGTTGAATCGTTTCGACAGGCGATTCGTTTGAAGCCGGATTTCGGCAAGGCTTACTACAACCTTGGCCGCTCGCTGCTTGCGATGGGCAATCGCGACGGCGCCCTCGAGCAGTACACAATCCTCACCAATATCGATCCTGATTGGGCTGAGAAGCTCAATGCCTTAATCAATCCGTAACCACGGATGACGCGGATCTAAGATCCGATGTTAGTTAAGGGCTTCGTTGACGATCGCTGTGAGGGCGTTGTCCTGCAGGGTCTTGTTGCGTTGGAGTTGGCCGTGCAGATCGCAGCCGAAGACTGCGTAGCGCGAGAGTGAGAAGCCTGTTTGTGCGTCGCGGGTCCTGAAGATGTTTTCGCCCAGCAATGACGAACGCGTGACGCGACCGTCGCCCGGAGCGAACATTGCCTCAGTTGCCTGCTTCTTCGTGATCTTCACGCCAGTGGAGGTTCTATATTCGCGTGGACGGGTCAGGGTCAACCAGCGATTTCGTTTTTCATCACGACGAACTACGGGCGAGTTGAGCGTTTCTTCACAATCACCGCCGATGGCGAGAAGGGTGATTGGTGAAGTGGCTGTGTCCGTGGCATCGAGCGCCTCATGAAACCGGCGCGCACGTCGCAAAATTGCAGCGAGATAGGCGTCAAGCTCTTCGACGGTTGATCCATTCGCGCCGGCATATCGACGTCGAAAGTCGTCAGAAAAAAGCACACTCCATCCGTATCTCTTCCACACCGCGGGATCGTAAAGATCGATCTCGATCGGTTTCAGGTTCTCGTCGAGAAATCTGACGGCCTGGCGATGCGGCAGGAGTTGAAAGACGGACGGTGTGCGCACGACGTCTTCAGCCGTAAGCTTGTTGAGAAGCGGAACTCGGCGTCGCAAACCTTCCGTGATCGAATAGCCGTCGATCAGTGTTGCAAACGCGTCAGCAGATCCTTCGTTCGGCACTCCGATCATCACGATCTTGCTGATGTGCGCCGCGCCTCGCCAGGTCGGTTGAATCGCGCCTTCGCCTTCAGGTAAATCGGCGTCGCCGTACATTGCCGCGTATCGTGCGATCAAACCACCCATCGAATGCGCGACTATGTTGAACTTTAGATCGGGTCGTTGCAGCTTCGTCTTCAGGCGTTCCACGCGCCTGACGAGTTCTCGCGCGTTCGCGACGTTGTCCTGCCGCCAATCGTAAGGAAAGACGTAAAACGTGTCCTGATGACCGTCAGTGGCGGGATTTTCCCAGTTGCCGTCGCGATAGCCGGCGTAACGACGCAGTGCTTCGATTAGGTCGCGATAGACAAAGATCTCAGGCAGTACGCGGGCGAGCTTTACGGTTTCGAGAATCTTACCGGGAACGAGATCGTCGCGATTCTCTGCGAGGTTTGGACTGATCGGCAGTCCTTCCTGTGATGTGCGAAAAGCCGAAGGCCAGACGGTCTCGCCGGTCTTCGGGTTGATGAGTTCCGTTCCGAGAACTCCGGGAATGACGATCACCGGACGTTTTCCGGTGCGCACGCGTGCTGAAGCAAATATCTGTTCGAGGTTGGGCGTGCGCCGGGCAGAGATGCAGGCGCTCGAGACGAGTGAAAGGGCGAGGAGAGTTAAAACTAAATGCCGGGAGCTCGCAGTTCGTGATCTATTCAACTGGCACCGTCCAACGACGATTGATGAGGCTCGCGACGAACCCTGCACCAAACCCGTTGTCGATGTTTACGACGGTCACGTTTGACGCGCATGAGTTCAACATGCCGAGCAGTGCGGCGACGCCTCCAAAAGATGCTCCATAACCGATGCTGGTTGGCACCGCAACGACGGGCACACCGACCAAGCCGCCGACTACCGAAGGCAACGCGCCTTCCATCCCGGCGGCGACGATAATCACGCGCGAACGTTGCAAGAGGCTGCGCTCGGAAAGCACACGATGAATGCCTGCGACGCCTGCGTCCCAGATGCGGTCGACAGTGTTACCCATCGTTTCGGCGGTCAGGGCGGCTTCTTCGGCAACGGGAATATCGCTGGTTCCGGCGGTTACGACGGCGATCGATCCGGTGCCATGGTTCGTCAGATCGCGTCTGATTCGAACGAGCCGTGCGGATTCGTGCCACTCGGCGTCAGTGACGACGTTACGGATCTCGCCGAACGTGCCTTCGTCGGTGCGTGTGACGAGTATGTTTGGCGACCGTTGGGCCAGACGGTCGACGATCCCGACGATCTGGGCGCGCGTCTTGCCGCCGCCAAAAACGACTTCCGGAAAGCCCTGGCGGGTCGCGCGCGAGTGATCGACGCGTGCGAAGCCAATGTCTTCAAAGTGAAGATTCTTGATGCGGTCGACTGCCTCGTTTGCCTGCAGTTCGCCCGACTTGTAAGCGGCTAAAAGCCTCTCGAGTTCCTTCAGATCCATCAGGCGCCCAGCATGCCACAAAACCACACACAAAGCACCCGGACTTCTTAGCCACAGATTACACGGATTACACAGATGCCAAAAAATCTGTGTAATCCATGTAATCTGCGGCTAATTATGGAACCTAAAGTAGCGCCGAAATCGTTTGTGAACTTGTGCGCAATGTTGTTGGCTTAGTAAGATGCCGATGAGATTTGACCCACCGTGTCGACCGTAATCAAAAACACAAGACTGACGCTGGAAATGATCAAGATCGAGCACACGCTTTTTGCGTTGCCGTTTGCCTTTCTGGGTGCGGTGCTCGCAGCTAACGGTCTCCCTTCAGCCTGGCAGATTCTCTGGATCATCGTCGCGATGGTGGGCGCACGATCCGCGGCAATGGCGTTTAACCGCATCGCCGATCGCAGTTTCGACGCAAGAAATCCGCGCACAGCATCACGAGCAATACCCGCGGGTCTGCTCTCAGTCGGTTTTGTCTGGGCGTTCATAATCGCATCCGCGGCTTTGTTTCTGCTCGCCTCCGCAATGCTGAATCGCATGACCCTGCTGCTTTCGCCTGTGGCGCTCGCGTGCGTTCTGCTTTACTCTCTGACCAAGCGTTGGACCAAGTTTTCACATCTCGTACTCGGCGCGTGTCTTTCTATCGCGCCCACCGGCGCATGGATCGCTGTGCGCGGTGAGATTGGCAGCCCGGTGCCGTTGCTGTTGTCACTCGTGGTCCTGCTCTGGACCGCAGGCTTCGACGTGCTGTACGCATGCCAGGACTACCACTTCGATCGCCGCGAAGGCTTGAAATCGATTCCCGCGCGTTTCGGCATCAGCCGCGCACTCTGGATCGCACGCGCGCTTCACGCAGCGGCTTTCTTAACACTGGTCTGGCTGTTTGTCGTGACGCAACTCGGACCAGTCGCATTCGCAGGCGTAATCGCAACCGGCGCGCTACTCGTTTACCAGCATCGATTGGTTCGCGCTGACGATCTCGGACGCCTGAATGCTGCGTTCTTTACCACTAACGCGTTTGTAAGCGTCATACTGCTGGTCACGTTCGGCAGCGCGGTTTTTCTGCATCAATAAAGACGAGTATGGAAATGAATTTTTCACACGACGAGAAACTCAACGAGATCGCAACCCGCGTCGCGGCCGGTGAACGGCTGTCGTTCGAAGACGGCGTCGCACTGTACGCTACTGACGATCTCCCGGCACTCGGCAAACTCGCCGACACCGTGCGACGACGAAGACACGGACGCACCACGTACTTCAACGTCAATCGCCATCTCAATCCGACAAACATCTGTTACGCCGATTGCAAATTCTGCGGTTTCTTCCGCACACCACGGCAGCCCGATGCTTACACACACAATATCGACGACAGTTTGAAAGTCGCTGCCCAGGCCGTTGCCGAAGGCGCAACCGAACTGCACATCACCGGCGGGTTAAATACAAAACTTCCGTTCAGTTACTTCACTGATCTGCTTTCGTCCTTGAAGCGCGAATACCCGCAGTTGCACCTGAAAGCGTTCACGATGGTGGAGTTTGATCACTTCGCACACTTCTACAAGATGAGCGATGAAGAAGTGATTCAAAAGTTGGTCGACGCCGGACTCGATTCTTGTCCGGGCGGCGGCGCCGAAATCTTTCGCGAACCGACTCGCTCGATGATCTGTGCGCACAAGTGCAACGCGGAACGCTGGCTCGAACTGCAGGGAAAACTTCACGCCGCAGGTTTGAAAACCAACGCGACGATGCTCTACGGCCACATCGAGTCGATCGAGGATCGCGTGGATCATCTCGTGAGATTGCGCGAGCAACAGGAAAAATCCGGCGGTTTTCAATGCTTCATCCCGCTCGCGTTTTATCCGCCTGACACGCAACTCGCGCATCTGCCTGGTCCAAGCGGCGTCGACTCATTGAAGACGATGGCCGTCTCGCGTCTGATGCTCGACAATTTCGATCACATCAAAGCCTACTGGGTGATGCTCGGTAAACGCTTGGCCCAGGTAGCACTGCACTACGGCGCAAACGATATCGACGGTACGATCACCGAAGGCGGAGAGCTGACAACCAGCTACTCCGTCGAAGCAAACAACGAGGTGAAGATGACTAAGACTGAGCTCATCGGCCTCATCGAAGACGCGGGCTATGAAGCAGTCGAACGTGACACCGTCTACAACCGGATCGAAGCAATAACGACATGACAGAAAAGATCACACTCGCACATTCGCCAGACTCCGACGATGCATTCATGTTCTACGGGCTGGCGACGAACAAACTCGACACGGGCGGCCTGCAGTTCGAACACCTGCTCAAAGACATTCAGACGTTGAACGAAGAAGCGATGCGCGGCACGTATGACGTGACCGCGATCAGTTTTCACGCTTACGCTTACATCCACGACAAGTACGCATTGCTGCCGCACGGTGCATCAATTGGCGATAACTACGGTCCGATCGTCGTTTCGCGTGAGCCGGCCAAACCTGAAGACATTCCGAACCTGAAGATCGCGATCCCGGGAAAGTTGACCAGTGCGTTTCTTGCGCTCCGGATTTTCAATTCAGAGTTCGAGTATGAAGTGGTTCCATTCGACAAGATCATCGACGCCGTGCAGGCCGGGACCTGCGACGCCGGGCTGCTGATTCACGAAGGCCAGTTGTTTTACGAGTCAAAGGGATTGCACAAAGTTCTTGATCTCGGGGAATGGTGGCACAGGGAGCACGGCCTGCCCCTTCCGATGGGCGGTAATGCCATCCGGCGAGATCTCGGGGACGACCGGATCCGGGAAGTCTCGCGGCTGCTGCGGGAGAGCATCGGCTACTCGCTGACGCACCGGGAGGACGCGCTCCAGTACGCAATGCAGTTTGCGAGGGACATGGAGCCGGAGCTGGCGGACAGGTTTGTGGCGATGTGGGTAAACGAGTTAACGCTGGATTACACTGAGCGGGGCCGCGAGGCGGTCAGGCTGCTCCTGGACGAGGGCTACCGGAAAAACATCATTCCGAACCCGGTCAAGGTAGACTTCGTCGCTTAGAACACGGCTGGCGCGGATGAAATCCGGTCGGTTTAATTGTTTGTAGGATTTTTCGCCAAAGCTGGGGTGTGCGCGGTGATTTTATTAAGCAGCCCCGCCCAGAAGGGGCCGCTAATCACCGCGCACATCATCGGCCTCAGACCACGTAAAACCAAGCTCCTCCCAAAGCTTGGTTTATCGCCCGCGCCGTGTAAGCAACGCCGCCGCTCGGCGTCACGTCTGCGCTCCCGCGCCGTAAAGCTCCACGGTTTTTGGACGAGTGCCTGTTGCCGACATGAGGACTCTTGAGAAACTGAATCTTTACTTTCAAACTAGCTGAGCCGCGAATTATCGAGGTCAATCGGGCTCCTTTTATTTTTGCAACGTGCCGCTAGCCAAGTTATAACTTATTCTAGTAAAGGCACCTTACACTAGTTGCATGAAATTTTGCAACAGGAAAATGGCAGTCCCCATTTTCGCCCCCCGCGGGGCCCGCCGGGCTGGCAACAGGAATCTTTCCATCCGGCATCTGAGGACAGTCAGTTTTCACGGAACCAAGCACCTATGAAGATCCTTGCTGCGTTGGCCCTCTTGGCCCTTTGTACGTTTACCGGGTTGGCCCAGACGGCCGCCGACGGTCCCCTAAATCCTGCTGAAGCCGAGCGAATCATTCGTGCCTTCACCGCCAAGGAAGTCGAGTTTCGACGCGCGCTCAATAGCTACGCCTTCAAGCGCGACGCGCTGATTCAGAGTATCGGCATGGGCGGGCAGGTCATCGGCGAGTATCACCGCGTGTCGAATTTCACGTTCGACGAACAGGGGAACCGGTATGAAAAGATCACATTCTTCCCCATGTCGACGATGCCTGAAGTGACCGCCGAAGACATAGAGGACCTGGGCGGCATCAAGCCCTTCGCACTGGAGCCTTCGAAGATCGACAGGTACAACATTCGCTACGTCGGCAAAGAACGCATCGACGAGCTCAATCTCTACATTTTCGACGTCCAGCCGAAAGTAATGCCCGATCCCAAGAAGACTAAAGAGCGGCTGTTTTCCGGCCGCATCTGGGTGGAAGATCAGGAACTAAACATCGTAAAGACCAAGGGCAAGGGCGTTCCGGAAACCAAGGTCAACAAATTCCCGACCGTAGAGACGTACCGCGAGAACATCGACGGGCGTTACTGGTTTCCAACCTATTCATATGCCGACGAGGAGCTCGTGTTTGATAACGGTGGTTCACTGCACGTGCGCATGAAGGTCCGTTATACAGACTTCACTCCGACACGTGCGACACTCAAAGTCACTGAGATTGGCGAGAGCGAGATCCCGACTGACTCCGGTGTTTCGAAGCCTGTTGAAGTAGGTGATCTAAATTCGAAGGCAGTTTCGTTCCCGAAGCCGATCTACACGGAAGAACACAAGCGAGTCAGAGCCACAGGTAAAGTGACTGTTCGCGTTGTCGTTGACGAGAATGGAAAGGTGATGTCTGCGCAGGCGGTCGATGGACCACTGCCGTTGCGTGAAGCTGCAGAGGCTGCGGCGCGCAAGGCAACGTTCGAACCGACTGTCAAGGCTGGGATCACGGTGAAGGTTTCAGGCACACTCACCTACGAGTTTTAGACATGATTTACAAGATTTGCAGGATGGACAAGATTAAATCCTGAACATCCTGCAATCATGAAATCATGTCCAGCTCGGCGGCGACTGAGTTGCGAACGCTCGTTATCAAACCATTCATATCTTCATCGGTCACTACGGCCGTCATCTCAACCGGTGGCAGGAAAACCATCTCGAGCGTTCCCGATCTCGCTTCTCCGGTCCCCTTTCCCATCAACACATCCGAATTCTTGATCGCAACAGGCACGACGGGTACGCCTGCTTGCCGCGCCATGTAGAACGCGCCTTTCTTGAAGGGCAACAACTCGCCCGGCTTGGCACGAGTTCCCTCCACGAACACACCAAACGACACGCCCGACTGAATACGCTTCGCTGCAGCCTCAGTCGTTCGTATCGCACTCTCTCGATTCGTGCGATCGATCGCCATCACATTCACGAAGCCCATGCCAACGCCGAGCACAGGAACTTTCAAAAGCTCCTTCTTCGCGAGCACCCCGATTCGCCTGCCTGTAAAAATAAACAGCGCCGCCGTGTCGAGATAAGATCGATGATTCGAAACGAACACATAAGGCTGCTGCGGATCCAGCAGTTCGAGACCTTTCACTTTCACACGCACGCCACTGAGTCGCAGCCACATCCTCGCGCCGAACAGCGCCCATGGATAGACGAGGTTATGCCGCCTGAGCAGCCAGGCAACAATCAGTACCGGCGGACCGATAACGCCAAGCAGCGCTCCCGCAACAAACAGCGACCACCAGTAGTGCAAACGACGGATAAAGCTGCGACGCCCGGTTGTGCTAGACTCCTGCGCCATAGGTTTCCTGATTGCAGCGCCCTCTTTCAAAGGAATTTCGGAATGATTAGCCATCGATCCGTTGTGGCCTGTCTGGCCGTCTTACTCTGCTTTGCCGCCTTCACCCAGCAGGCGCCGGCCCAAACTGCTGCAATTCCCTCTCCAAAATCAGTGCTCGGATTCATGCCGGGAGAGGATCGCACGATTGCTGACTGGTCCCAGATCACCAACTACTTCGAACGCCTCGACCGCGCTTCGGATCGAGTTTCGGTCCAGACGTTGGGCCAATCGACGTTGAAGCGACCGCTGATCGTAGCGTTCATCAGCGCGCGTGAGAATATACTGGCTCTCGCAAAATACAAAGAGATCCAACAACAGCTAGCGGATCCACGCAGGATCACACAGGACGCACAACGAGACCGGTTGCTTGCAGACGGCAAAGTCGTAGTGACGATCTCCTGCTCGATTCACTCCACCGAGATCGTTGCGTCTCAGATGTCGATGCAGCTCGCGTACGAGCTAGCGACGGCGCAGGACCAGGAAACACGCGAGGTCCTGCAAAACACGATCGTGCTGCTGATTCCCTCGCCCAATCCCGACGGCATCGACATCGTCGCCAACTGGTATCGCAAAACACTCGGCACTCCGTACGAGGGCCGCGAACCGCCAGAGCTTTATCATCACTACGCTGGTCACGACGACAATCGCGACTGGTTCATGCTCAATCTCAAAGAGACGCAGCTCGTCACGCGGCTGCTGTGGCATGAGTGGTTCCCGCAGATTGTCTACGACGTTCACCAGCAGGGAGCAAACGGATCAAGGTTCTTCATTCCGCCATTTTACGATCCCCCAAATCCAAACATCTCTCCGTTGTTGCTGCGGCAGGTCGGGCTCATCGGTCACAAGATCGCAGCAGATCTTCAGGCCGCGGGCTTCAAAGGTGTGTTAACGAATGCTCTCTACGACACGTGGTGGCACGGCGGCTTTCGCACGGCGCCGTACTTTCACAACTCGATCGGAATTCTTTCGGAAGCGGCAAGCGCGCGATTGATGACGCCAACCACGGTCAGCTCGGAACAACTGTCGAGAGCGAGCACGCGAGGCATGCGCAACGCGACTGAGGCGGCGACGAATTTTCCGGATCCGTGGCCGGCAGGCGTCTGGCATCCGCGCGACATCATGGCGATGGAGATGATCGCTGCGCGCGGGATCCTGTCGATGGCTGCAAAGTTCCGTACCGATTACCTGCGCAACTTCTATGAACTCGGAAAGAAAAATGTCGATTGGCGCCCGAAGCAGGACGAGCCTTTGGCGTATTTAATTCCTGCGGGACAGGCGCGCGATGAAGCTGTTGCAAAACTTATCGGCACGTTGATCGACCAGGGCGTTGAAGTGTTTCGCATGGATCGAGAGCTGCACATGGTCTTTGGACCACAGCAACTCCAGCGAACCAACGCGCCAAACGAAAAGCTCGGCACTTATCGTCGCACAATCGCGCGTGTGCCGATGCAGGAAGTGCCACTCGGAAGCTACGTGATCTTTCTCGATCAGCCGCAACGATCGAACGTCGTCGCTCTCTTCGAACCGCAGATCTATCCAAACAGGCTAACGGCGCAGGGAGAAGCGGAGCGTCCGTACGACGTGGCAGGTTGGACCCTGCCGTTGCAGATGGGGATCGAAGCTCCGGCAGTCGTCTCGATTCAGGAAACGGTGAACCAGAGAAAGTTGACGCGGCTGAAAGATGGAAACGAAGTCAGGGCCGATCTCTCGCTGAAGTTAAGAACAGGAGACGAGTCGCCGATCCGGAACCCGCTGAAACAGCCTGTCCGCGTTGGAATTTACAGACCATGGACGAGCAACATGGACGAGGGCTGGACGCGCTTCGTGTTCGACACCTTCAACGTTCCTTACACTTCCATTCGCGATGCCGACGTCAGGCAGGGGGGCTTGAACGCAAAGTTTGACGCGATCGTTTTGACGTCTCAACAACCGAACCAGATCATCAACGGGAATGCGGCGGGCACGGTGCCGGCGGAGTACGCGGGCGGCATCACTGAAACTGGTGTTAAGAACCTGAAAGCGTTTGTCGAAAACGGTGGGATGCTTGTCTGTTTCGATGATGCGTGTGAGCTGGCGATCAAGCAGTTCAATTTGCCGTTGCGGAACACGCTGCAGGGTTTGAGGTCGTCGGAGTTTTACTGCCCGGGATCGATCGTCGCGCTTGAAGTTGATAACAGGAATCCGATCGCGGCGATGCTGCCTGCGACGCTGCCGGCTTACTTCATCGAGAGTTCCGCGTTTGAAGCGGCGGCTGACGCGAATGTTCGCGTGATCGCGCGGTATGCGAAGGAGAATGTGCTGCTGAGCGGGTGGTTGCTCGGGGAAGACAAGCTCCGCGGGCAGATCGCCCTGGCTGAGGTCGGTTTGGCAAAAGGACGCGTGGTGCTCTTCGGCTTCCGCCCGCAGCACCGCGGACAAACGTGGGGCACGCTCCCTCTGATCTGGAACACCCTGTCGACCGCTACAACCAGCCCAACAGAATAACCGCGGATAACGCGGATCTGTAAATCCGATTTTAAAGATCTGCGTCATCCGCGGCCGGGATCTCCTTGCCCTCCAGCCGCCTGAGGCGCTATTCTTTCCGCTGACAATTCGGTTTTCTCTCTCCTCGGATTTCGCCCCCCGAAACCGCAAACGTTATCGTTGTCTGAACGCATCAAATGCGTCCTGGCACCTCCGCGTGCCAGTCAGTCAGGAGCAAACTATGAAAAAGCTTTTCGTTTTCCTGTCGCTCCTCTCCCTGCTTTCAACGTCCATGAGCGTAGGCTTCGGCCAGGGACGTCCGCGACGCGTCGGTCAACAGTCAAGCTCTCAGATCGAGACAACGACCCCGGCGCCACAGCCTACGAGACCACCGGTTCTCGGCGGTGCAAACTATCCCAACAATCGCCAGCCCGAACCGCAAAGCGATCCGGAGCCAACCGGACCTGAAGAGGTCGATGCCGGCGATATCATTCGCGTGAACACAACGCTCATCACGATTCCAGTGAGCGTGATGGATCGCGACGGCCGCTACATACCGAATCTGCAAAAGGAAGAATTTCGCGTCTGGGAAGATGGCGTCGAACAGGAAGTCGCATTCTTCCAGTCAGTGGATAAACCTTTCTCGGTCGTGTTGATGCTCGACACGAGCCCGTCGACTCAGTTTCGGCTCGAAGACATCCAGGACGCCGCGATCACTTTCGTCAATCAACTCCGATCCGACGACCGCGTGATGGTCGTGTCGTTCAACGACGACATCAAGATCCTTACCGAGTTCACCACCGATCGCAGGAGACTCCAACACGCGATTCTTCGCGCGAGGACTGACGACGGTACGCGTCTCTACGACGCAGTCGACATGGTGATCAATCAACAGTTGAACGGCATACAAGGTCGCAAGGCGATCGTACTTTTCACTGACGGCGTAGACACCACCAGCCGCCGTGCCGATTACCACACGAACATCACAGACGCGCAGGAACTCGACGCGTTGATCTATCCCGTTCAGTACGACACGGCGCGCGACATGAACGTCGGTAACTATCCGGGTCCGCAGATCGATATCTTTGGGACGATACTCGGCGGTATCTTCGGCGGCGGGCGAGGCAGCGTTCGTCGCGGCCGCGGCACCGCGCGAAGCGATTATGAGACCGGCAGCCAGTACTTACGTGAACTTGCCAGCAGTACGGGCGGTCGCGAGTACCGGGCTGACTCGCTGCAGAACATGTCGTCGGCGTTTGCAAACGTAGCTGAGGAATTGAGACGGCAGTACAGCATCGGCTATTACCCGAAGCGTCCGCCGCAGGCAGGGCAACGACGCTCGATTCGAGTGCGCGCGCGCCAGCCAAACCTTGCCGTGCGTTCTCGCGACAGTTACATCTTCAATCCGCAGGGCGGCACGACGAACGTCTCTGACGAAACGACGCGTAGCGCGCCTGTGCTGCGCACGCAACATTAATAATCATGTTAATCCTGATAATCACGTTAATCCTGTGAAGCCGATTCTGCAGAGAGCAATTTTGACAGGATTTACAGGATTGACTCGATTTACATAATTAGAGCCGGCAAGCGCACCGTTAAGATCGCGCCACCTTCTTCGGAACGGTTTTCTGCGGATACCGTTCCGCCGTGAATCTCGACGAGGTGTCGCACGATCGCAAGTCCTAATCCCAGTCCGCCGTGCATGCGCGTGCTCGATCCATCTGCCTGGCTGAACCTGTCGAATATGCGCGGCAAAAACTCCGCCGGCACACCCGGCCCCGTGTCCTC
The DNA here is from genome assembly GCA_035761985.1 of Pyrinomonadaceae bacterium. GTDB lineage: Bacteria > Acidobacteriota > Blastocatellia > Pyrinomonadales > Pyrinomonadaceae > PSRF01. The sequence continues at coordinate 2,057 of DASTQB010000273.1, read as the reverse complement.
GATTCTGATCTCCGCCAGCGACCCGTGACGCGTCAGGTAAACGTCAATCTTTCCGCCCGGCGGCGTAAACTTCACGGCATTCGCCAGCAAGTTCCAAAGCACCTGCTGCAGCCGTTCGACATCAGCTCGGACCACGAGGTCCGCATGCTCGACGTGCATGCTGATGTTGATCTGTTTAGCTTCGGCTGCCGGTCGAACCGCATCGATGGCCGCGTGAATCACCAGCAACAGGTCGGTCGGTTGCGTGTTAAGGCGCAGCTTGCCGGTGATGATGCGCGAGACGTCGAGCAGGTCGTCGATAATCTGTCTTTGCGCCGAAGCGTTTCGCTCGATGACGTCCACTGCGTGGAGCTTGCCTTCTTCGTCGAGATGGCCGTTGCGAAGCAGTCGCGACCATCCCACCACTGCATTCAAAGGCGTTCTCAACTCGTGCGAAACAGTGGCGAGAAACTCTTCCTTCAAACGGCTCGCCTCTTCCGCCTGCCGGCGCGCATGACTCTCGCGTTTCAGTAACTCCGCGACTTCGAGTTCGGCTTTGGATCTTTCAGCGTCCGCCTTTTTGCGCTCACTCGTAATCGCAGCAACGATCAAAGTCATCAACGAGCTCGTGCCTACAAACGAGGTCAGGAGCAACAGGGAAACATTCGCGTTAGACCACACGAACGGACCATAGTCGTTCCTTGTGCCCCAAACTGCGACTCCCGCCATGAGCACAATCGCGCTCGTCACAATCCGCTGGTCAAACCGCAATGCAGCCCAGAACAAACACGGCAGACTCAAATACGCGAGCGGATACGTCTTAATCGATCCCGGAAACCAGCCGCCAAAGACAATCAGCACCACGATGATCAGCACCGTAAACAAACTCGCGATCTCGGGCATCTGCTGCGAATCGATCCTGGTTCGGGAACTCCACGCCAGTACCAACGGCGAAACGATGAGCGCGCCGAAACTGTCGCCCATCCACCACGTCAACCACAGTGAAGTAAACCTCTGCCATTCGTTCGGATCGCCCAGACACAAACTCAGGCTTCCAATCGTCGCGCTGACAAGCGGAGCGAGCACTGCACCATAAACCACAAACTGCATCACATCGCCGACGGAATCCAGCGATTTGCGCCACGCGGGATTTCGTCGCAACAGCCAGTGTGCGACCACTGCCTCGAGCGTGTTTCCGGTAGCGATACCGATAGTCGAGCCGATCGGAATGTTGGTTAATAAATTGACGGCGAGTGCGCCGATGAAGACGCCGGGCCAAACGCGACGGCCGAAGATTAAGAGCGACGCGATGGCAATTCCGGTCGGCGGCCAAACCGGCGTGACGTTCGTGTGCAGCGAGGCGAGCGATAGTCCGAGTCTGGCCGCCGCGAAGTACACAACGGCGATAATCAGACTGAGTACGATAAAACTGCGCTTCATTGCAGATACAGGCCAAATTTACAGAAGTTACAGATGGATTGGAAACCGGCGGACAAGAAAAAAGCGCGGCGTTTTTGCCGTCCGCCGCGCCAACTATACCCACAGGAGGAAAGGGGTATTCAACGCGCGGAAGTATAGAGGATCTGCCTCTCCGAGGCAATGTGCGATACCGCACGAGGGCGGCCGAATTGCTAAACAAATACTAAAGAATGCTAACTCATTACTTGTGACGTTCGTGCTTATCTGTATGTGATAAGATGCGACTTCCTCCTTAATCAAAGCCGTTCGAGCGACCCCTGAATGGCTTTCTCCTTTGGCTTCATCGAGTAAGCGGGACTGCGCATGCAAACAAGGGACTTAATAGTGGTTGGCGCCTCGGCAGGCGGGGTCCAGGCGCTGACAAAACTCGTCTCGGAACTACCCTCAAAACTTCCGGCCGCGGTTTTCATAGTGCTTCACGTCCGAGCGGACGCTCCGAGCCTGCTGCCCGGCATACTTGCCCGCGACGCAAAGCTGCCGGTGGTCCATGCGAGGGACGGAGAGCGAATCGAAAAGGGCAGGGTCTATGTGGCACGACCCGATCACCATCTGCTGATTGAAGACGGTCGCGTCAAGCTCGTCCATGGTCCAAAAGAGAA
>DASTQB010000272.1:0-4865 GCA_035761985.1 Pyrinomonadaceae bacterium | reverse complement strand
ACTACTTCAACCTGAGCGTCGGAGGCAGGCGCTTGCGCATGGACCACAGGCACCATGAATAGGAAAAGAAACAACACGACTGTGATTCTCATTGCGTGCACTCCTTGTTAATCAGTGGCTGGGATTATCTCACTTCCTTTTTTAAATTTGTAGGGGCGGCCCGCCGTGAGCCGCCCCAGGTTGAATTCCATACTGGGGTGGCCACGGAGGGCCACCCCTACGACGAAGTTAGAAGATATACCTCAACCCGAGGACGATACGGCGATTGCCGCCGTTGGTACCCCACTGGTTAAGGAAGTTACTCGAGTTAACGCGGCCTTCAGGAATACCGAAGTCACGCGTGTTAGTTGCGTTATTGAACTCCGCGCGAAACTGAAGTCGCTGGTTCTCACCGATGCGCGTGTTCTTGAAGATACCCAGGTCGACGTTGTTGATACCGTCGGCGCGCAGAATGTTGCGGCCGGCACTACCAACGCGTTGAGCAGCAGTAATTCGCTGGAACAACGACGCACCACCAGCAGCAATAATTTCCGGAATGGTCATATTGCCGAGTGAAAGGTTCGTGTTCAGGTTTGGACGAATCGCATCGCCGACCAGAGTGTTGATGCCGGAAAGAGCACCGGCAGGATCCGAACCGTTCAAAACGGTGAACGGAGCGCCGCTCTGGAAAGTGAAGAAGCCGTTGACCTGCCAGCCACCCAGCACGCGGCCCTTGAATCCCGACTGGTTCTGGAACCACGGTAATTCGTAAACAAAGTTACCGGTCAGACGGTGCGGACGATCGTAAGTTGACCGCGCGCGGTCAGCATTGCGATTGAACGAATCCTGAGACACGGCCACTTCGCCGCTCGACGGGTTGAAGATCTCCGAAGCACTGTCGATGAACGAGCTCCAGGTGTAGTGAAGACCGGCGCTGAAGCCACGGCTCAAACGTTTTTCCATACTGGCCTGCATCGAGTGGTAGATCGACGACGCAGCGTTGGCGCGCAGGCGAACAACGGCGGCGCTGGGGTTGACGCGACAACTGTCGGCGTTTGGACCAGTGAACGTCGGCGTGCAGGAGTTCGGCGCCAGTGTGTTAAGACGTCGTGGATTTCCGTCCAACGTCTGGAACAAAGCGGAACCTTTCGACCCGACATAGCCGAGACGGAAAACAACGTTCGTTCCGAGTTCACGTTGGGCTTCGAAACTGAAGCTCTGGTAATAAGGCGAACGGAAATCGCTGCCCACGACCGTCCTGGTAAATTCGTTCGGGTTGACGCCCGCGTTTGAAACGTTGGGCAAGCGCGTGAAAGCTTGTGGCACCGAGGCCGCGCCTGCAAAGTTTACGTTGGCCGGCAAGCTCACCGCCGCCACATACGGGAACGAGCTCGCGACGTTCAAAGCGATGTTGATGAAGGTGTAATCGTGAGTTACGGCATAACCGCCACGGAACACCAGCTTGTCACCGCCCGTGAGAAATCCGAGGATGCCATCCGGGTCGTTGCGTGGGTTCCAGTTGAAACCGAAACGCGGTTGGAAGTTGTTCTTGTCGATCTGCGGAACCGGAGTCATCGCAAAACGCGTATCGCCGCCGGCGACGCTAACGATGCGCTCGTTCGCTTCCAGCAGGCTCAACGTCGCTTCACCCGGACGCTCGTATCTCAAACCGAAGGTCAACGAGAAGTTTGGCTTGATCTTCCACTCATCCTGACCGTAGAAGTGAACGTCAAACCAGTTGTAGTTGTTGATCGCTTCACCACCCGGCAACGGCTTGTTGATGTTTGCCGCTTCCGCGAAGTCGTTCACAAACGCGTTCAGCGTCGCGTACCGAAGCAGTCCGCGAATGGTCGGGAAGAAGAAGCTCTGGATGCGGTTCTCGATAATGTTCGTGCCGAATTTGAACGCGTGATTGTCTCTGGTCCAGGCCAGGTTGTTCTGGAGCTGGTAGATGTTGTTCGTGCGGAACTGCGGCAGGTTCACCGCCAGACCGATCGCCGTTCTGCTGGCCGCGGCGTTGAAACCGATCAGGCCGAGCTCCGAAATTTCCAGCGACGGAATCTCTTCCGAGACCGGATCCGAAGCGCTGGTGACGGTGGCAAACCGCTGATACCCGACTCTCAGCTCGTTTACGACCGTCGGCGAAAAAGTCCCGACGTGCGAGAGTGCGAGCGTTTGTTGCCGGTTAACGTTCTGCGTAGTGAGTCCGGTGGGCGTTGCCTGTCCCGTACCGCCAGTGTCGGAATCACTGAATAAGTAACGTCCCGTAATGACGTGATTGCTCGACAAGTTGTGGTCGACACGCAGCGACGCCTGATGGTTGTCGAAGAAGAACGCCGTCGAACCCGTGAGCGAGCCGAGCGGAACGTTAAAGGTCTGTCCGTTCAACGTGAAGGATGCGCTCTTGCCGATCGGCGCTTGCGCCGCCGGCAGGTGCTTCAGAAGAGCCGCAACGTGCGGTAAGTTTCCGGCTGCTGCCTGCAGGATCTGCCGGCCTTCAGCAGTCGGCGCTCCGTTCAGCGTTGTGCCGGAACCCAACTGGCGATCGCTCCAGCGTTGATATGAACCGAAGAAGAACGTTCGATTCGTACCGCTGATGTGGGTTGGACCACCTTCGCCGAAACGCGGCAGGTGCAACGGACCACCGAAAGTTCCACCAATCTGGTTTTCGATGCGGAACGGTGCATGTTGACGCGACGGGTTTGTAGAGTTTGGATCGCAAAAACCGGCGCGCTTGTCCGTATTGCTGCAGGAGTTGAGCGCGTTGCTGTTGTGGAACCAGAAGAGAGAGCCGTGGTAGTTGTTCGTACCGGCTTTCGTGATCGCGTTGAATACTGAGCTCGAGTTGCGGCCGTATTCCGCGAGGAACTGGTTCGTGATAAGCCTGACTTCCTGAATCAGGTCGGGGTTGTTCAACGGCTGTGCAGCGCCGGCGACGCCGGGCTCGTTGTTGTCCTGGCCGTCGACCATGAAGTTGTTGGAACGAACTCGGCCGCCGTTCGACGAATAGCTGATGCCGCTGGCAAAACCTGTTTGCCCGGAACCCAACTGGCTGACGCCCGGCGCGGAGAGCGCGACTGCGAGCACGTTGCGAGTTGGTCCAAGCGGCAGTTCCGACAAGCGCCGCGAGTCAAACTGGGTTGAGACTTCGGCGTTGCTCGTATTGATAAGCGCGGCGTTCTCAGTCACGTTAACAACTTCCTGGACGCCACCGGCCCTCATCGAGACATCAATCACCGCATTCTGGTTGAGAATGAGTGTGATTCCCGACTGGACATACTTGGAAAAACCTGTGGCCTCGACGCTCACTTCATACGGCCCGACAGGTAGGTTTTCGAAACGATAGTTTCCGTCGCTGCCGGTTTGCAGAGTACGCGAGATGTTCCTGTCGACGTTGCGGGCAGTGACCGTTGCATTCGGAATAACTGCGCCTTTCTCGTCTGTAACCGTGCCGGAAATAGTTCCCGTGGTCTGTCCCAGTGCGGCGATAGAGGAACTCAGGAGAAAAGCTAGCAACAGGGGCAGGAGTCTTATAGCCTTCATGGATCGTCTCCCTTCTAGGTCGAATAGCGCTTACTTCGGTTTTAGGGGTGTTGGCGGCCTCCGTTCAGCCGCCGGACAAAACTTCGAGGAATGGACAGAGGGCTCCGGAAGCAACAAACATTCCACGCCGCCGGGGCTGGCTACAGCCGGGAGACTGTAAACAAAATCTCAGTTATTTGTGATTATCGGAGGAAGCGAGCAGAAGCGAAGGTCGCCTGAACGTTCAAATTATTGGATAAGATCCATTCTAGTGAACGGGGTACACAGATGCGCACGGATAAAATCGGGATCGTATCCGTGTTCATCTGTGCAAGAAATATGTCAGCCGGCGGCAGCCTCGTCGTGGTGCTCGGTGGTGTAGAGACGAAGAATGTCTTGTCCCTGTCGAGAGCGGGGATCGATCGTTCGCAGGTGCTTGCGTCCCTGCATTTCCCAGATTGCCGTGACTACTCCATCTTTCTCGACGGCGTGGTAAGTGATTTCTTCGTTGCTCGCCTCGGGCGCCGCATCGTTGTTGGCCGAGGCGTCGATTGCGCTTTCATTCTCAGACATACGAACTCAAACATTCTCCAATCTGCTTGCGGTAGGTTTTTGATGTGCGGCGAATTGTTGCATTGCAGGATTTACATGTCAAATCTTGTAGATCACGTCAATCCTGCCAAAGCGATTGCAACCGCTTTGCGCGGAACGACGACGCCCCAGCCTTGCCGATCGACTTCAACGCCCGCAACACGTTCAGCAGTGGCGATCAAAATACGCTTCACCTGCTGCGGTGTGAGTTTCGGATTCGCTTCAAGCATGCACGCCACGATCGACGACACGATCGGCGCTGCGAACGACGTTCCGTCAACAAACTTGTAATGCTCGTTGATCACATTTCCTTCGCGCAGCTTGATCGAGATCAACTGCCGCAACAGCGGCACAGAGAGATCACGTGCTTCATCGAGATCTTTATCGACGCCTGCATGTGCAAGAATGATCTCGTTCAACTCTGAATCAGCAGCAGCATCAAGCTCTGCATACAGCCGCGCTTCAACAGCCGTCGGCGTGTGTGGAAGAATCGGTCCGGCCACCCAGATTCCAGGTGCGATCACTTCCGGCTTCTGCAGTCCGTCGATAGTTGGACCATACGACGATCGATACATTCCACGCCGCGCGCGATCGAGTGAGTTTTGATCGTCGAGACCACCCACTGCGATCGACGAAGGTGCACTCGCAGGCGGTAAAACCGGATGACCGGGTGCGAGTCCGGCATTGCCGACGGCACACACAACCGTTATTCCTGCTTTGACCGTTTCTTCCACCAACTGGCAAAGCGAGTTTCGCAGGTACGTCTGTTCGAA
>DASTQB010000271.1:0-5720 GCA_035761985.1 Pyrinomonadaceae bacterium | reverse complement strand
GTTATTAGTAATCGTCGCGATTTCGATATTTAGTATCGTGAAGATCGTGAAGTGAACGGCGCGTGTTCACTCAGACTTTAGCGCCACCAGAGGATCGACTCGCGTTGCGCGACGCGCCGGGATGTAACACGCCAGCAGCGCTACTGCAACCAACGCAAGTGCCGCAAACACCAGTATCAACGGATCGCGCGTTGGCAATGATGGGATGAGGGAGATCAATAGCTTCGATATGCCGTACGCACCGAACCCGCCCAACAACGCACCGATCCCGACCCACACGGCGCCCTTCCCCAACACCAACCACAACACATCGCGAGTCTGCGCTCCAAGCGCCATTCGAATTCCGAGTTCTCCTCTACGCTGGACCACCGTGTACGAGACGACGCCGTAGATTCCAATCGCCGCCAGGATCACACCAATCGTCGCAAACGCTCCCAGCAAACTCCCCAGCAGTGAAAGGTTCCCCAGGCCCGAATCGACGGCTGATCGTGCGGTTCGAATCCGGTAAACCGCTAGCTCAGGATCCAATCCTGCAATCGAGCTGCGCAGACTGTTAGCGATCGCTTCCGAATTCGACCCGGTGCGCAGAACAAGCGTGAGAAAGCTGGGCGCAGCCTGCGTCACAGGCAGAAATGCTTGAAACCGTGTGTATGGTTCTCCGAGGGTCCCGGGAAAGCCAATGTCGTTAACCACGCCGACGATTTCGTAAAAGTCTTTTTTCGCAAACGTACTGATGATGCGCTTTCCGATCGGACTCTCGCTGGGCCAAAAGTGCCGCGCAGTGGTGTCGTTGATGATCACGACTTTCGGATGATCGGCCGTATCCGCTGTGTTGAAGTTACGGCCCTGTTGCAACCGCACACCGAGCGTCTGGAAATAGTCGCTGCTTACCGCTTCGAAGAACATTTCCGGAAACTTGTCCGGCGGAGGCTCGGGCCGGCCCTCAATCAGAAAAGAATTACTGGCGGAATAACCAAACACCGGAAGCGATTCGCCAAACGCAGCGTGTTGCACACCGGGCACCCCGCGCAGACGATTTTCCAGTTCCGTCAGAAAAACAACTCGTTGCTGATCAGTTGCATACTTCTCTCCCCGAAGGCCCACACGCGCAGTCACCAGTCCATCAACCTGCCAGCCGGGATCTGCATTGATGAAGCGCTGCAAGCCGCGCAGGAACAATCCAGCAGCCGCGAGCAATACGATGGCAAACGCTACTTCACCGAGCACGAGCATGTGTCGCATGCGGTGCTGAGATCGTCCCGCGGTTGACCCGCGCGAGTTCTCGCGCAACGCCAGGTTCACGTCGGCTCGCGACGCCAGCCATGCAGGAACTGTCCCGAACACAACTCCCGTCAGCAGTGAGCAAAGCAGAGCAAAGCCGAACACTTTGTAATCGAGTTGCACACTCGCTCCGGGAAGTTCGCTGAACATACCCGCACTGATAAAACGAACGGCGCCAAAGGCAATCGCCAGACTGATGATTCCACCGATCAGCGCCAACAGGATGCTCTCGGTAAGCGAATGTCGCAGCAGTCGCCAGCGTCCCGCGCCGAGCGCAGCGCGTACAGCGAGTTCGCGCGCTCGCGCCGCGGTGCGAACGAGTTGGAGGTTAGCCAGATTTGCGCACGCGATCAGCAACACGAAACCCGCCAGTCCAAAGGTGAACCACATGACAGTTCTGCCGATGTCGTCGGACATGGACAGCTGAAGCGGCTCGAGTCGCAGGCTTTCACCTTCGTTCGACGAATTTTGCTTGTGGATGTTAGCCGCGAGCGCAACCAGACGTTGCTCTGCCTGCTCGATTGCAACGCCGGGCTTGAGCCGGCCAAACATGGAGAGATAGTTGGAACGGCGATTCGCTTTCTGTTCGGGAGTGAACGTCAGAGGCTGCCAGGTGTCGATCGGGCCCCAGAGCATCGGGTGATCGAAACCGGGAGGCATCACGCCGACGATCTCGACTGTTTTTCCGTCGAGCTGAATTTTTCTGCCGACGATGTTTGGGTCGTTACCGAAGCGGCGCGTCCAGAACCGATCGCTCAGGACTATTACATTATCAGCACCAGGCTCGAACTCTTCTGGTTTGAAAACACGACCGTGCGCTGGTGCGACTCCCATCAGAGGGAAAAAATCCGCGGTTGCTGTGAGGTTGACCAGGCGCTCCGCTGCTTGCCCGGGTTCGGTGAGAGTACGGCCCGCGTAGTTGTAAGCCGCCATGCCTTCGAAAACGGTGTTATGGGCACGCTGGTCCAGGAAATTTGCCACTGAAAACGGCCAGCTTTGAGAGTGTGATGAGGTGCGCCATACACGTACTAATTCTTCGGATTGCGGATACGGCAGTGAGCCGAATAGAAATGTATTCAGCACACTGAACATGGCTGTATTGACACCAATTCCGAGGGCCAGCGTCAGGGCAGAAACGATCGTAAAGCCCTTGTGCTTTTGCAGCATGCGCAGGCCGAAGCGCACATCCTGTGAAAGGCTCGTCATTTGCTCAGTGATAATAACACCGCGGAGAGGGCGATTGTGACGAAGAAGCGTGGCCGCTGATAACGCAGATTGACCAACTGATCCGTTAAGGGGATTTCTTCAACCAGAACATGTCGCGCATCGTGAAGTCAGAGCGTGACCTGTCCGTTAGATCTACGTAGCGTGGAGAAATGAAAGCGGTGCGAGGTTCGGTGTTCAGACGGTTCCGGTCAAGCGTTTGCAGCACACCTCCCACGACTCGCGTCTTGTAGGACTTGATCTGCTGCCCATTCGCCTTCACGATCATAACGATCTCGCCGTCTTGTTTAGTCACGTCAGACAGCGCAAGCCAGCGCTGCTTGGGAGTCGCCTGCACGATCAACTCTTTCCGCTCGTAGAAATACCAGTCAAGCGTATCCGGCACGACAGGCGCGCGACTCGCTGCGATTTCCTTTCCGTTCGCGAGCAGGTGAAGAGTGACCTTAGGCTGCTTCATTCCCGCCGGCAGTTCACGTGTACTTAACCAGTAGTTGAAATGCAGCATGGCGCTCGCGTCGTCGGTTATGACAGAGAAAAACGCAAGATCGCTCCATGGACCATCGCGCACAAATTTTTTCGTTGGATTGAACGGGTCGTTACTTGCCTCGAGCTTCAGGCTGAATGGTAGAGTCGTGACCGTCTCGTTGCCGAGCTTGACAGCCATGACGAAGTCTCCAGCCTGACCGACTCGTACGTTTCCCGGATTGCCCGCCGCGGGACGAAAAACACCGAACGCCGGAAACTTTTCAAGCGGCTCGAAACGGAGCGGCACACTCGAGACGACCTCTCCGCTCGGCTTTGTGATCACAAATGTCGCCGCCGAACCGCCGGTCGGCGGGAAGACGACCTCGAGACCTTCGACCAGAAAACCTCCGGTCGCTTCGTAGAACCGCATGTTCATGAGCGACTCGTACTCAATCGCCGCTCTGTTGGGATTAACCTGGGCCGCGGCGACGAAGCTCGCCGCGAGTAGCATGCAAACCGCGAAGATTGTTCTTTTCATCCGTAGTGTTCCGCTCAGTGGAAGTCGCCTTCGGTATTCGCCATGATGATGTGAGAGGTGGTTTCGCCTGTCAACGTGTTTATTATCGACGCTGTCGCCCGCACGTTTTTCCGGTTGCTCGAAACTACGCCTCGGCCGTATGTGGTAGCAACAAGATCCAGCGAAATGGCCTCACCTGCAGCCAACGTTAACGGTCCCGTCGTGGTAGCTCCTGCGTTAACCAACTGGCAGACGCCGTTTCCACAAACACCTTGTGAGTATTTAATTCCTCTCAGGGCGACGGTAACGTCGCCGTCGTTATTAAAATCGCCGGTTATCGTAAGGCGAAGTATCTGGTTTGGCCCGAGCGCGACGATGCCCGTGTCGAAAGTGGCGAGTCGGCGGGTTTGTTGCGCGCGGACGGATGAATCGGAACTCATGAGTGACACTAAAATAAGGCTCAAGCCCGCGAGGGCCAACGTGATGTTACCTTTCATATTCGATCTCCTCCCATTGATTCGTCGCATAAAATATTGCGTTCCAGGCGGAGCGGGTTTTATCTTGGGCGACGGTCAGGAGTCCTTTGGAAAAGATTAGGAAATTGTGAGGCGGGCTAAACGCGCGTAAATGTCTGAGAAAAACGGCCACCGTTATGAGTTTGGCGACTTCCGTCTTGAATCGGAACGTCCGAGTCTGTGGCGCGACGACACGCTCGTATCCCTGCCGCCGAAAGCACTCGAAGTGCTGCTCCTGCTGGTGTGCCGGCGCGACGTCATCGTCACGCGTGAAGAGTTGTTGAATACGGTGTGGCGCGACACGTTCGTCGAAGAAGGAAACATCAACTACACGGTTTCACTTCTCAGAAAGACGCTCGACAAAGACAACAAGAGCCGCTTCATTCAGACCGTGCCAAAACGCGGCTACCGCTTTGTCGCCGATGTGCTGGAGGTCAAGGCCAACGGCCATGACAAAAACGCGGTTGAGAATGTCGAAGCTGCGATTCCGATCGAACAACCACGACCGAAGGTTCCCTGGCACCTGATCGGAATCGTTTTGCTCGGCGTGCTCCTGGTCACTGGTTTTGTGATCTGGCCGAATCTGGACGCGCGCAAAAGAAACCATGTCGCGAACAGGCGCCACACCGACAACCCTGAGGCGTTTCGCGCTTACGTGCGCGGGCGCGCCATACTCGACGCGAAGAACCCTGACAACTTTGAAAAAGCGATTGACGAATTCCAGAAAGCAGTCGCACTCGATCCGACCTTCGCTTTGGCTTACGCGGGACTCGCCGATGCTTCTACACGGCGCGGCTTCAACATGTCAGGCTCGAGCGCCCAGGAGTTCTACGCCACGTCAAAAGCCTTCGCGCAGAAGGCACTGAGTTTAGATCCGGAAACGCCCGAAGCCTATGCCGCGCTCGGTACGGTCAAACGGATTTACGACTGGGATTGGACCGGAGCCGAGGGCGACTTCAAACGCGCGATTGAGCTAAACCCGAATTACGCGCGCGCACATCTCGGTTACGCGCTGCTGCTCTCGAGTCTCGGCCGAGGCGACGAAGCCCTCGTCGAGATAAAACGTGCGAGGGAGATCGACCCACTCTCGCAAGACGTTAAAGGGGGTTACCTGACGGTTCTGGAAGGTCGTGGCGAATACGCTGAAGCCCTCGCTCAGGCGGAGGAGAATGTGAAGTTTAATAAAGAGTACCGTCGAGGGCTGCGCGGCGTCGCTACTTTTCTATTTCACCTGGGCCAATACCCGCAGGTCATCGAAATCTCCGAACAGGAACTGACGGCAAAGAACAGCCAAACGTTCGTCTGGCTTTCGCTCCTCGTAACTTCTCACCATCGCTCCGGCCAGACTGAAAAGCGAGACGAACGACTCAAACAACTTGAACAACTAGCGCAGACCGACACCAAAGCCCTCTACGCTCTCGCGGAGAACTACGCCGAACTCGGACGCACGGACGAAGCCCTCACCGCCCTGGAAAAATGTATCGACGTGCGCGAAGAACGCATGATGTGGCTCAAAGTCGAACCGCGTTTCGCCAACCTGAAAGGCAATGTCCGGTTTGACGAAATCCTGCGACGAATGAACCTCGCCAACAATTAGGCAAAGACATAGCCTACGATAGCAGCTAAGGATACAAAGCACTGACGTTGTGCCACTGTGGGTGATCGGCCCATCACCCGAATGAGTTATCGTCCGCTCGTACCATCTAGGGTTTCGCGAG
>DASTQB010000270.1:0-2959 GCA_035761985.1 Pyrinomonadaceae bacterium | reverse complement strand
CTCGCGCCGGAATGCTGTAACGCCGTTACCTCCGTCACCCCCTTGCACGTGAATCTTGGCGCGATCAATAAACATCTAAAATTGAAAACGACGCCCGGGCGCGCATTGGCTGCTCAGGCGTCGTGATCTTTCGAGACAACTTTTCTAAGCAGCAGTTTGCTCCGCTGGATAAACGCTGACGAATTTGCCCGATCTACCCTTGTCCTCAAATTTCACCACGCCGTCGATCAATGCGAACAGCGTATCGTCTTTGCCGCGACCGACGTTGTTGCCGGGTTTCCACTTCGTGCCACGCTGGCGCGCGATGATGTTGCCGCCGAGAACTCTCTCGCCGCCAAACTTCTTCAGGCCGAGCCGTTGCGAATGCGAGTCGCGACCATTACGAGATGAGCCAACACCCTTTTTGTGTGCCATTGTCTTTACCCAATCGAATCAATCTTTAATGTTGTATAGCCCTGGCGGTGACCGCGCGTGCGCTTGTACTGTTTGCGGCGCTTCTTTTTGAAGACGACGATCTTCTGATCGCGGCCGTGGTCGACCACTGTCGCCGAGATTTTTTCACCGTTAGGACCTGCACTCAGCAAAGTCTCGAGCTCGATGGAGCTACCCGCGTCGGCTTCGATCGAAGGAACGCGAATCGTCTGGCCTTCTTTGACCAGGAACTGTTTTCCACCGGCTCTGATAACTGCGTGTGACATGTCTCTTCACCTCACGAAAAGTCGGATATTATAGGGCAACGCTCGCGGGAGCGGCAAGTCAAGGACGGCGAATAGGACATATAGGACCCATAAGACCTATATGTCTTATAAATTATAGGTCCTATAGGTCTTATCTGACCTATTCGTCCTATCGTCCCTGCGGGGCGGCGATCTTGCGCCCGTTCTTCGTCAAGAAATACTCCATGAAATCCGTGCCAATGTCGCCGGCGCGGAACCGCGGGTCGTCCATGATCTTCAGGTGCAGCGGGATCGTCGTCTTGATGCCCTCGATCACCATCGCCTCCAGCGCCCGCTTCATCCGCGCGATCGCCAGTTCGCGTGTCCGCGCGTGAACGATCACCTTCGCAATCAGCGAATCGTAAAAAGGCGTCACCTTGTAACCCGAATAAACAAACGTATCGACGCGCACTCCCGGCCCACCCGGAAGATTGAACGCCGTAATCACGCCCGGCGAGGGGGCAAACGTCTCGGGATTCTCAGCATTGATCCGGCACTCGATCGCATGTCCGACGATCAGCAGATCGTCCTGCGTGTAGCCGAGCGGCTCGCCTTCAGCGATCCGGATCTGGTTCCGAACGATGTCCGCGAGCGTGACCATCTCCGTGACCGGATGCTCGACCTGGATGCGCGTGTTCATCTCCATGAAGTAGTAGTTGCCGTGCACATCCAGCAGAAACTCAACCGTGCCCGCACTCGAATAACCCAGCTTCTTACACGCCGCCACAGCCGCCTCGCCCATGCTCTTGCGCAACTCAGGCGTCAGCACTGTCGACGGCGCTTCTTCCATCAACTTCTGATGCCGGCGTTGAATCGAACACTCGCGCTCGCCCAGGTGAATGCACTCGCCATACTCATCCGCGAGCACCTGGATCTCAATGTGACGAGGCTGCTCGATGTATCGCTCGATGTAGACACTGCCGTCGTTGAACGCCGCCGCTGCTTCGGTCGAAGCAGTCTCGAGCGCTTTCCCAAGCTCCTGCTGGGAACGAACGATACGCATGCCGCGCCCGCCGCCGCCGGCTGAAGCCTTGACGATCACCGGATAGCCGATTTCTCGTGCGAGCTTGATGCCCTCTTCTTCTGACGTAACACCGCCGGAACTACCCGGCACGATCGGCAACCCGGCTTCGTTCATCGCCCGCCGCGCTTCGATCTTGTCGCCCATCAAACGGATGACGTTCGCGGGTGGTCCAATAAACTTGATGTTGCACGCATCGCAGATCTCGGCGAAGTAAGGCGACTCCGCGAGGAAGCCATAGCCCGGATGGATGGCGTCGACGTTGAAGATCTCCGCAGTGCTGATGATCGATGGAATATTGAGATAACTCCGGGCGGATGGCGCTGGTCCAATACAGGCTGCTTCGTCGGCGAAGCGGACGTGCAACGAATCGCGATCGACGTCGCTGTGAACGGCGACGGTCTTGATTCCCATCTCCTTGCAGGTCCAGATAATGCGGCACGCGATCTCGCCGCGATTGGCAATCAGGATTTTCTTGAACTTGCGGGGATTAAACGCCATTCCTTGAACCTTCGCTAAAAAGCACAAAGCGCACAAAATGAGCGTTTTACTTCACTCACCTGTGCTCTTTGTGCCTTATTGTGTCTTGATCCCGAAAAGCGGCTGGCCGTATTCCACCGGCTGGCCGTTCTCGGCATAAATCTTAACTACCTCACCCATTGTTTCAGCCTGAATCTCATTCATGAGCTTCATGGCTTCGATAATGCAAACTACCGTTTCCGGCTCAACGTTGCTGCCGATCTTGACAAACGGATCCGCACTCGGAGACGGCGACCTGTAAAACGTGCCAACGATTGGCGAGGTGATAACGTGTGTGTCCTGATCTGCGGCAGACGTAGTCGCGTGTGTATCAGCAGGTGCGGGCGCTGCCGGCGCCGGAGCTGGCGCAGGTGCCGGAGCAGGCATGGGCGCACTCGCATGCGTCGCCGGTGGCGATGCTAATTCAAAATGTAAGGGTAGTGGTGCCGGCGGTGCCGATGGACCAGCGGAGTCACGACGTAAGCGCACGCGAAAGTCCTCGCGCTCGAGTTCAAGTTCCGCGAGGCCGTTCTCGCGCATGAGCGTGATCAGCTCGCGCATCTCATCCATATTGACTGAGGCACTCGGCGTCTCTCGCCGTGAGCGAGACTTGCGGTTTGGCTGGTCGCCTTGTTCCGGGTTTGCTGACATTTGCCTCAAAAAGCACAAAGGCACAAACGTTAGCGCGGTTCACACTAATAAA
>DASTQB010000269.1:0-4662 GCA_035761985.1 Pyrinomonadaceae bacterium | reverse complement strand
CAAAATACGTCTGGAGCAGGCAGTTGCTAATGCCGATGCGGAGGTTGATCTGCTTCGCGCGAAGCTGGAGATGCGGCGGCAGCAGATGGATTCAACGCCCGTGAATGAAGCGGCGCCGTCTACGAAGCCGCGAAAACCTGAACGCTGATAAACGCGGATTAAAAACGCGAATTAGTTTGTGTGCATGGAGACGGCCCGCCACGCTCCGTTTTGGTTGATGAAAGTCAGCGTATAAGTCTCACCACGAACCACGGCGGCGTCACCGTAAACTGAAACATTCGACTTCGACGTTTCTGGTTTCGCATATTTCAAACGCCCGCCTCCGAGATCGTCCAACAACTGTTTTCGATTCAACTGCGCGGCGCCGCGCGTCCAGGCGAACGTCGAGTCAGTCAACGCGCTGAGCTTGTTGGCGTCGGCGGCTGCGAGTGCCTGGTGAAATGCTGTCTCGGCTTCGGCTAGCTCGCGTTTGCTCTCCTCTTCAGTGCGCGGCATTCGCGTCGACTGCCAGTTAACAACCTGCCACTTGCCGTTTCGTTTGACAAACGTGCCGCTGTTCAGAAGATTCGCAACGTGTTTAGCGCCGCCTGTCTCGGTCGTGGAAACGAGTCGAAACGCAACCACTGCCGTGTCGCCGTACTGTTGAATGCGAACGTCTTCTGCCGTGTAGACGGTTTTCGGATCATCCGGTTTCGGCGCGGGCGCAGAGCGAACGTCGCGCATGATGTCGGCCTTCGTAACGCGACGACCGGCGGAACGTGTGTAGATCAAATCATCGGCCCAGAAGCGATCGTGAACGGCCGGATCGTTACGCGACGCGCCGGCAAGAAAGTCGTTCAAGAGTTTCGTTAAATCCGCGGCATCTGGAGCAACTTGCGCGACGCCCGTTGAGAACGAAAGCAGGATCAGGATCAGAACTGAAGTTAATCTAGTCACGGTTTATTGTTCTTTCTCGGCGATAGTCACGGCCCACCACGAACCGCTGTCTTTCCGCATTGCCGACCAGTACCACGCGGAAACGTCGGTCCAGGTCTCGGCGGAATTGTCGTGGATGCGTTCATACACGCGCAAGCGCTCCTCGTCCTTTGTCGCGGTAAAGCTGGACCATAACGATCCCTCCTTGTCGCGATGAAGCGCGAGCGGCTTCACACTGTAACCGATTCCCTGGAAACAGTCAGACGCCGGGTGCAACTTTCGCGTCGCCTCTGTGACCCAGCGAATAACAATCTCGCGTTTGCCGTCGGTGAATCGACCGATCCTACCGGGAAAGTCAGTCGCGAAGCGTTGCTCGAGCTCGGTGAGCGGCAACTCCTTCAACGGCTTTCCTTCAAACTGATCGGGCCAGCCGTAGAACACACTCTCACTCGCAGCGCCTGACGACTGCTCCGAGTACGCAGCTACAAACGGCATCACTGCCGCGATCGTGCACGCAACTATGTAGAGGATACTGCTGGGCCGCATACATTTTCTTTTCGCAGCAGATACATGATGGAAACGATCCCCGCCGCTTCCAGCACAAACGCAACCACGCCCGCATAGTCATGGCCCCATGAAGGCATGCGCAAAACACCAGCTTCGATATAAAACAACGCCAGGGCACGAAAGACGTTCCCAAGTACGATCACAACGAACGCCAGCGATATCAGTGACAACGTCTTAATCGCAGGCAACTCATACAGGCACAACAACGCGAACGTTAAGAACATTCCAACCCAGAGCATCTTGATGCCGCTGCACGGCGCGTCGATCCAGATCAGCTTCCCGCCCCAGTTCAAGCACGTGCCTTCCATTACGACTGCAAACCCCGCGATGCGTAAAATCGGCGCCGTCATTCCCGCAACTACAAGCCGCAACGGATAACCGCCAAAGAATTGCAGCGTAGGAAGTGTGGGCAACGAAAGGTAAAACAATCCGAACAATCCTGCGTGAAACGTTCTTCCGAAACGCAGTGAACTCAACGTTGCTGCAAGTGCTGTAAACGCGATGAGCGCGCGGCCGAGCGGCGGCAGGAAGAAGTAAGTGGCCGCGTAAACTGCAATGAGCAATGCCGGAACGAGCAGGGAACGCTCTCCCGCCGGCAGAGGCTTTTTCGAAACAAACAGAAACGCGAACGCGGCCACGAAGGCGAGCAATCCCCATGGCTGGTCCCATGAATAAACTGCGCGCGAGACGTACCAGCGCCACACGTCCCAGAACGCGAGCAACTGTAGACCAACGATCAGCAGGATTCGCTTCATACAGTGCATCCGCCGTTTCCGGACCGGCGGTTCTTCTGATAAACGACCCAGACCATGAATATTCCCATTATCACCAGCAGTATCAGCATCTCGGGTTCGGGTATCGTCGGCACAGTGCCCGCATCAACCGGCTGCAAACCTGCCGCCTTATACTGTTCGGCAGTTTCCAGAACCACTGCGCCACTTACAGGAGTAACAAGCTGATAACGCACCGCGAGCATAGTTGCTGCTTCCGTTAGCGACTCATCTCGCGTACTCAGCAGCCGCACGACTTCGTCCCTGGCCCATAGTCTTGCGAGGTGATCCGAAGTTTCAGTTGCGAAAAACTGTGGATATTCTTCAACTTTTCCGCTGGTCCTAACGAACTCGAACGACGGCATCTCGCCGGTGATCTGTGCGAACAGGTTTGCGAGATCTTTTTGCAGCCCGCCCACGCGCGGCACTCTTTTGACCTCCTGGACTGCGTCGAGGCTTTTCTCGATCTCGTCTGGGCCGGGTTTGGTTTGTACTGAGTAGAGGAGTGGTCCATGCGGGCGTTCCCAACGTTGTTTCAGGCGGTCGACTGGTTCCAGTTGTAAGAGCTGAGGACCATGGATCCAGACGATTACATTGTGGCCGGGTTTTTCTGCAGCGAGCTCCCACGCCTTCACGAGTGCAGGCACATTGTCTGCTCCGCCTGCAAAGTCAGCCATGCCTAACGCCGCCACGCTTTCTTCACGGCCGGATGCAACGGTGAGGCCTTTTGCATACGCTTCGTAACGGCTATTAGAGTCGGCGAAGACCGTCTTCACGTCGAAGTCGATCGACAAAGCCTGCAGTGAGAGTTGTATCTCCTGTGTGAACTGACGCATTGATTCCGACGTGTCGATAACAAGAACGATTCGGTTCAGGTGCTTGTGTCGCCGCTCTTCGACCACTTGCTGAACGATGTGCCCTGACCCTTCGAAGGGATTGCGACCCCACACCTGCTCGGTTGAATCACGGCGGGCTACGTTGACCGGTGATGTTGCAAGCTGTTGGTCTCGGAGTTCACCACGCAACGCATAGACTCCGCGCGAGGGTTGTCCGCCAACAAGCGCCGGATATTTTGGGATCAACGCATTCTTCGATTCGATCCAAACGGAATGCCTGACGTCGTCGGGAATGCGGAAATTTCGCTGGTTGAAATGCGGCAGCAGCATCAAAGCCCGGGTGCGGTAGTCGAGTAGTAGCGGCACACTGACGCCGATGCGAATCTTCATGACGCCGCCGTTGGGTTGAACAGGAAAGCATTGGACCAGGATGCGGTCTCGCCCGGTAGTCGTCACTAAAACGGGATCGCGGCGTTGATTGACGATACTCTGGTACGCCTGCCTGACCTTGGCTCTGCCTGCAAAAGCAGCTTCACGTTCTTCGCCGTTCACCCACAGCGTCAAACGCGAGACGACGGCGCCCGGTGGAAGCTGGATCTCCGCGCGTGCTTCTCTTTGTGCTGCTGAGTCGTTGCGAAACGACATGGTCCACTGCATGTACCCGACGCCACCATCACCGTCGGCCGAAGCATCAATGGTCGAACTCCGCAGGGACAAGCCACGCAACCTGGCGCCGACTTGCATGCCGCCCTGCTCTTCGTCGAATTCGAGTTCGTCTTCCGGTAAGAAGTTGCCCCCGCCAACTCTGCGGGGGGGCGCGGAAGTGCCGAACGTTTCACCTGTGACGCGGTAATAAACTTCCCGTGCCTCAACGGGCGAAACAGGGTCTTTCTCGGAGAGCAAATAGCCGATGAAATCGGTGGGCCAGCCGGTGCGGTAGTAACAGTTGAGTAGCAGGTAGCTTTCGTTTCCATACTTGCGAAGAAAACGAACTCCCTCAGCTCTTTCGACTGGAGATCCGGAAGTGGCCATCTGAAGTCCGTAACGTGTGAGCGTTGCGGGCAATTCGATCAGTCCCAGCAAAACGACAACTGCCGCTAAGCCGATGAAAACGCCGCGCTTCGTAACTGCGAGACTCTTTTGAGGTGCTCTGGAACCAAGTTCGCTCAGCTTGTGGCGCATCACGAGGCTCGCAACCAGCGAGAGCAATGGCGCAAGCGGTAGCAGGCCGATACCGAACAGCAGCATCAAAGCGGCAATGGGCAAGAGTGGAAGATAAAGAAACGAATAGAAAAGTGAGATACCGATCGTGAGTGCGTTGGCCCAACCGGCGAGAGTGAGTCGCTCTGTCGCGCCTCGCCGGATCGTGAACCAGACGTGAAGTTGTGCAAGCGGTACGAAGATAACCATCAGCAGGTGCCACGTGGTGGGAATGGGATCAAAAAGCGATTCCGCACACATGTGCGTCGTGGCTTCGGTCGTGATCGAGATAGCCGGCATGATCACGCCCGCAAACAGTAGGAATTTCTGCTGCCCTGTAACCCGCCGCTTGGGAACCTGTCCGTCCATTGCAA
>DASTQB010000268.1:0-11347 GCA_035761985.1 Pyrinomonadaceae bacterium | reverse complement strand
CAAAGTCCATTAGTAGCCGTCGTGCCTTCTTCTTTCAATCATGACGCGCTACAATCGCTGTCACCAGAAACCCGACTCTTCCGGCATCCCGCTCCGGCAAGGTTTACAGCGTCGCAATTCTAATAGGAAGGTGAAAACGAGCTGTGTTTGCATTTATTCTCGAAGGCCTCGGCAGCACCGAACTGATTTTTATTCTGGTGGTTGCGCTAATCTTTTTCGGCCCACGAAAACTCCCTCAACTAGCTCGTTCGATGGGAAAGGGTTTATCTGAGTTTCGAAAAGCGTCCGACGACTTCAAGCGGACGTGGGAACGAGAAGTGGCTCTGGAAAGCGCGCGCGCGGAAGACAATTCCATGCTCGAAGCCGAGCAACAAGCGGCTTATGAATCTTACGAAAGCACTCAGCCGCCGGCACTCGAACCCGCAAACTCCGATCTGGTTGTTGCACGCGAAAGCTTAGTGGAAGCCACTCCCGAACCAGTGACTCTCGAACCATCAACACCGGAGACGGCAACACTCGAGCCCGTACAAGTTTCCAGCGAAACAACTCCGCCGGAAGCGCAATCCATGAGAAAGCAAGATTGGCTGTAATCTAACGTTATGTCTGCATTCTTAAGAGCACTTTCTTCAAACAAAGATGGCGAAGAAGAACTCGGCGGACAGATGTCCTTTCTGGAACATCTCGACGAGCTGCGCCGCCGTTTGATCCGTTGCTTCATTTTCATATTTATCGCCGGCACCGGCAGTTGGTTCGTCTCCGGTCAGATTTACGCCTTCCTCGCTGCTCCAGTTGAACGCGCACTGGCCGACGCTCAGCGACGACAAGTTCCCATAGCGGGCCAGACCGGAACCGAAATGATCGGCGCTCTGACCTCGTTGAAAGAGAATGACGCTGGCCGCTACGTCTTTCCTGAAGAGACAAAGCTGGGAACGGGCTTAATTCCGGCCGGCGCGTCAGTCACCGCGCGTGTTTTCAAAGACGCGGAAGGCAAACTGGCTCTATTTACAGACGAACCACTTTTCGCGGGTAACGCCGTCATTCCCAAAGGCGTCCGTCTACCTGCCGAACTTGGCACGACCACAGAATCGTTTTCCGGTATCAACGACAAACTGATCGTTACAACGGCACTCGAGCCTTTTTCGCTCTACATAAAAGTCTCCCTTTACGCAGCAGTCTGCCTTTCGGTCCCGTTTTTGCTGCTTCAAATCTGGGGTTTTGTTTCCCCAGGACTTTACCCGCACGAACGAGCGTACGTAACGCCATTCATCATCCTGTCGTCGATCTCATTCGTACTGGGTGCCGCTTTTGCCTATTACATCATCTTCCCGCCGGCGGCGAAGTACCTGCTCGGACTCGGATCCGACTTCCGTCTCCTTTTGAGGGCGAGCGACTACTTCGACTTCATCATCATGATCATGCTGGGAATGGGAGTGGTCTTTCAAATGCCCGCCGTGACGTATGTCCTGGCCCGAATCGGGCTCGTAACAGCGGGTTTCATGGTTAGAATCTGGAAGACGGCGCTGATAGTTATCCTGATCAGTGCCGCGCTGTTGTCCCCAACGAGCGACATCGCAAACATGCTTTTATTTGCGGCGCCGATGTTTGTTCTCTACCTGATATCCATCTTCGTGGCATGGATATTTAATAAGCCCCGGACGGCCACATAAACCGCGCGAATACAGCGATTTTGAGCACTTTTCAGGCAACGAGCGCCTGCGGTCGTGGCATCTTGACTGTGTTCTCAGCGCGATCTTAGAATCCAAGGTCTCAAAACGGTAACCGGCAGCAGTCCGTATCGCGCGAATTCGTACAGCATCACAGGAGTTTTAGTAATGTCTTACCAGAAACTTGCCCTTCGTCTGGCGTTCATCGTTGCCCTTTGTCTTAGCGCCATTCCCGCCTTCACACAGGAGCAGCAGGACCCGACCAGCAAGCCGCGCAATGTAAAGCCGGAACTCAAAAAAGCCTACAAGGATTGGCTGGATAAAGACGTTACTTACATCATCACCGACGAAGAGCGAAAAGCTTTCAAGAAACTGGCCACCGACGACGAGCGTGAGCGGTTCATCGAGGAATTCTGGCGCCGCCGCGATCCGGATCCGGACACCGATGAGAACGAGTTTAAGGAAGAGTATTACGAGCGCATCGCCTACGCGAACGAGCACTTCAGCTCCGGTATTCCTGGCTGGAAAACGGATCGCGGTCGCATCTGGATCATGTACGGCAAGCCCGACGGACGTGAAACGCACCCCATGGGCGGTTCTTACGAGCGTCCTTCATGGGAAGGCGGCGGCTCCACCACAACTTATCCCTTCGAAACCTGGTTTTATCGTTATCTTCCCGGCGTAGGATCCGGAATCGAGATCGAATTCGTAGATCCGACAGGCAGTGGCGAGTATCGCATCGCACGAAATCCAAACGAAAAAGACGCGCTGCTAATGATTCCCGGCGCCGGACTCACTCTGTCCGAACAGTTAGGACTCTCCGATAAAGCCGACCGCATTTCCGGTATGGGCGGCATCGGCAACTCTCAGTATCAACGCGAACAAGACAGCCCGTTCTCACGCTTGCAGTTGCTCGCCGACCTAAACCGGCCGCCCCAAGTGAAGTTTAACGACCTGGCATCAGCGGTTAACACGGGCGTCGTCGAAGAGAATCCACTCAACTTCGACCTGAGAATCGACTTCTTCCGCCAATCAGACGAGCGCGTGATCACCGCCTTCACCATCCAGGCCGAAAACAAGGATCTGGTATTTGCGGATAGCGGTGGCTTGCAACAGGCGCGCATGAACATCTTCGCGCGTATCACGTCTGTAGCCGGACGTCGCGTCGGTATCTTTGAAGATCCGGTAATCACACAAGCAACGGCTGAAGAACTCACCGAAGCCCGCGATCGCAAGTCGGCTTATCAGAAGGCTGTGCCGCTCGCTCCGGGAACGTACAAAGTGGACGTGATTGTTCGTGACGTGACTTCAGGCGCCACCGGTTTGAAGCAACTCGGCTTCACCGTACCACGGTATGATCAGGAAAAACTTTCGACTTCGACGATGATTCTTGCCGCAAAGCTCGAGAGCCTGGTGGACAAGCCCGCGGTGGGCCAATTCGTAATAGGCACCACCAAAGTGATCCCGAACGTGTCCGGCATATATCGTCGCGGACAGCCGGTCGGTGTTTACCTTCAGGTCTATAACGCCGGTATCGATCAAACCACGCTGCGACCGTCAGTCGATGTCGAATACGCGCTGATCAAAGACGGCAAGGAACTCGGTAAGCAAGCTGAAGACTGGAAGGGACTCAGCGACTCCGGTCAACGACTGACCCTGGCCCGGTTGATCGACACTCGTAACCTCGGCGCCGGCGACTACGAAGTCGCAATTCGCATTCGCGATCGAGTTACCGGACAGTCATTGTCGCCG
This sequence comes from Pyrinomonadaceae bacterium, assembly GCA_035761985.1. Taxonomy (GTDB): domain Bacteria; phylum Acidobacteriota; class Blastocatellia; order Pyrinomonadales; family Pyrinomonadaceae; genus PSRF01. Next base: position 7,931 of record DASTQB010000268.1, on the reverse strand, counting down.
TCACAGAAGTTCACCGTTACACAATAGTTTCTTCGACAGAGCAGTTTTTCTTTCATCCGTCGTCTCCCCGTCATGGTCCATACCCGGCCAACTTCCGTTGGCCGGTTTCGACTTCAAGTGAAAGGAAGCGACGTGCATGCCTGTCTCCATGCTGCGGCGAATCGTCACCGCTCTTCTTCTCGTCTCATTTTCACTCCTGACAGTTGCGGCACAGCAGCCTCAACGCAACCCGGAAAATCAACCACGCAGGGTCAAGAAAGAACTAAAGAAGGCTTACGTCGAATGGATCAGAGATCACGAGATCATTCTCACTAAAGCTGAGCGCGACGCATGGGAAAAGCTCGCGACTGACGACGAGCGCGAGAAGTTTATCGAAGAGTTCTGGCGGCTGCGCGACCCCGATCCGGATAGAAAACGAGTTTAAGGAACAGTATTACGAACGCGTTGCTTACGCCAACGAACACTTCTCTTCCGGCAAAGCAGGCCGTCTTACCGATCGCGGTAAGATCTACATCAAGTTTGGTAAGCCCGATTCAATCGAATCGCACCCAACCGGCGGCCGCTACGAACGCCCGTCGTACGAAGGCGGCGGATCGACGACAACTTACCCTTTCGAGAAGTGGTTCTATCGTTACATTCCAAACGTCAGAAGCGGAATTGAGCTCGAGTTTGTTGATCCGACGGGATCCGGCGAGTACCGCCTCGCAAAAAATCCGGACGAGAAAGACGCGTTGATTCACATTCCAGGCGCTGGTCCAACGTTCGCCGAACTCGCAGGACTTGAAAGCCGCGCCGATCGAATCGCCCATCTCGGCGGCTTCGGCCGCGCCAATTACACAAGGTCGCAGGATTCGCCGTTCGAAGTAATGGACCTGATCGTAAGCCTGGATCGTGACCTGCCGTTCAGAGGAAACGCTCTCGGCAGTTCAACCGACACGCCTATCGCCGACGACAATCCACTGAATTTCCAAACTCAGTTCAACTACTTCCGGCAGTCTGACAATCGAGTGCTCGCAGTGCTTACGATTCAAGCCGACAACGATGAACTAACCTTCAGTAACAGCGGCGGCATTGAAACTGCGCGTTTGAACATCTTCGGCAGGGTCACATCCGTCGCCAACCGCCGCGTCGGCAGGTTTGAAGACACGGTGACCACCACCGCCACCTCCGCAGAACTCAGCACAACGCGCACGCGCAAGTCAGCTTACGCAAAGGCCCTGGTTCTCGATCCCGGTCGCTATCGAGTCGATGTCGCTGTACGTGACATCACGTCCGGAGCAGCTGGATTCCAGCAGGTTGGATTTGTGGTTCCGGAGTTTCCACTTGATCAACTGTCCGCGTCCAGCATCGTGCTCGCGGCAAAACTTGAGAACATGGAAAGCGGCGCAGCCATTGGTCCATTTGTTATCGGCACCACGAAAGTAATTCCGAATCTCACGGCTACGTATCGCCGCAATGAGCCGGTCGGCGTGTACCTTCAGATCTATAACGCCGCCATAGATCAAACAACCCTGCGACCTGCTGCCGACGCTGTGTACGTCTTGCTGAAGAACGGGAAGGAAGTGAGCCGGCACGTGGAAGACTGGCGCCAGATGAACGACGCAGGCCAGCGCCTGACGTTGGCTCGTTTAATCGACAGCCGCACACTAGAGCCGGGCGAGTATCAGATTGAAATTCGCATCCGCGATCAGGTTTCCGGTCAGACGATTATTCCAACCGCGACGTTCAAGATCGTTCCATGACTCAACGCACCGACTCGCGGATAAACTGCTCGATCTGACCCAGATATTCATCGCCTTGCGAGCCAAACACGTTGTGACCGGCGCCCGGAAAAATTAATAAATGCTTCGGCTCGTTTGCACCCGCAAAAAGCATGTGTGCCTCTTCTGTCGGCAGGACTGGATCCGGCTCGCCGTGAGTATCAACACAGGCGCTTTAACGTGGGCCAACTTTCGCGCCGAGTCGAACCGGTTCGTTCCCAGGAAGTGCAACCACTCCGGCAACCACGGCAGCGCCGTGCGTGCAACAGAACTGGCGGAACTCAATCCCGACTCCAGGATCACGGCCCCCACGTTCTGTCGCGAAGCAATGTCCGCAGCGACTGTGGTCCCCAACGACTGTCCATAAAGAATAACCCGCTCGGCTCGCGCTCCCTTCTGGCTGATCACAAACGCGAGTGCGGCATCGCCATCGGCATACAGACCTGACTCGGCGCCAACCTCTCCCTCACTCTTGCCGTACCCGCGATAATCGAACAGCAGCACGTCGAACCCACGCCGCGCCAGCCGCTGTCCGACCCAATCAATATTCGTAATGTTCCCGCCGTTGCCATGAAAGTAAATGACCGTAGCTGTTCCAGGTGCCGATTCACTTCGGAAAAACCAGCCGTGCAGGCGAGTGCCATCGGCTGCCGCAAACCACACTTCCTCGGCTCCCGCGGGCACCGCCAACGCATGATTCGCGGGAATGCGATCCGGATGAAAGGTTATTAAAAACTCCAGCCAGCGCAGGCCGAACACAAATGCCACCCCTCCCAAAATGACCGCAATGATGATGCCGATCAAGCGTTCGCGAGTGAAAACAACCATAAACGACTACTACGCGGCCCCGTGCCGTCCAGGTTCCGCTCTATGCGTTCTCAAATGCTAAGATTGATCCGTAATGGATAAACCTGTCGAGTTAACCGGGCTGAGCCAGCCGGAACTGATTTCATTCGTCGAAACGTTGGGCGAACCTTCGTATCGCGGCCGCCAACTGTTCGCCGCGCTGCAAAACCGGCGCCTGCGCGATTTCGACGAGATCACCGATCTGCCGAAAGATTTACGAGCGCGGTTGAACGAGCTGGGACGCGCCGCAACACTCAAAGTCGAATCGCAATACACGTCCACCGACGGCACGCGCCGTTACCTGATGAAAACTCACGACGGCCTGCCCGTCGAAACTGTTTTCATACCCGAAGAACGTCGCGACACGATCTGTTTTTCATCGCAATCCGGTTGCCCGTTGCAATGCACCTTTTGCCTGACGGCCCAACTCGGCCTGCTGCGCTCATTGACCTCCGGTGAAATTGTCGAACAGATCATCATCGCGCTGAACGACGCTTACGGAGCCGGCGTCAAGCCTCCGCGCGGAACGAACCTCGTCGCGATGGGAGCAGGCGAGCCGTTGCTCAATCTCGATTCGCTGTTGAAAGGGTTACGCGTGATGGCAGATCCGCAAGGCCTGCACATCGTGCCGAATCGTGTAACTGTTTCGACTGCGGGCGTGGTCCCACGCATCATCGAACTCGCGAAAGTTTCTGATCGACCGCATCTCGCAATCTCGCTCGCCGCTCCGACTGACGAGTTGCGCAACGAGCTAATGCCCATCAACAAACGATGGCCGCTCGACGACCTGCTAGACGCGTGCAAACTTTTTGAGAAGTCGCTGAAGCATGGCGAGCGACTCACTTTCGAATACGTAATGCTCGACGGCGTCAACGATTCCGACGAGCAGGCTCGGCAACTCGCAAATCTCCTCAACCGCCACAACATTATGGCGAAAGTGAACCTGATCCCGCACAACGCCGCCGATCCATTGCCTTATCGGCCCTCGAGCGACGCAACAGTGGACCGGTTTAAAAGCATTCTCGAGTCGAAGGGCATCCACACGTACGTGCGCCGCCCGCGCGGGCGCGATATTTTTGCCGCCTGCGGGCAACTGGCCGCGCGCCAAAACACACTTAGTAATCTCAGTCAAATTACTTCAATCGGAGCTAACAGCTAAATGATCAAGCATTCGATATTTCGCGTATTGCCGTTAATAATTACTCTCCTGGTTCCAGCTACTTTTTATTCAAACACGGCCCCTCAATCGTCGGCTGACGTCAACGTCTCCGGCTCGATAGCTCCTGACAAAGTGAAGAAAGGCCGGACCGTACGCGCGAGCGTCGTGATGGACATTCCAAATGGACTTCACGTGCAGTCGAGCAAGCCGCTTGATAAGTTTCTGGTTGCGACAAAGCTCGACGTCGAGACACCGCAAGGCATGAAGGTTGGTCCAATTTCCTACCCGCGCGCGCTCATGCGCAAGCTGAAGTTTTCCAAGGGCAACGTGGCGGTCTACGAAGGCAAAGCGATTATCCGGTTTCCGGTGACTGTGCCTGCAAACTACGGCGGCTCGTCCGGCGAGATCAAAGGCAAACTCCGATTCCAGGCGTGCAACGACGAGTCGTGTTTCCCGCCGGTCACACGCGAAGTAAAGATGTGGCTCAACGTGGAATAGCGCGGCCTACGACCGCCATCAATCTTCCAACCTTGCCGTGCACGCTCTTTTCTTTCCGGTAAGAAAAGAAAAGATCCGTGCGGCACATCGTGCAGATCGGGGCCGTGTGAATCCGTTCGGGAACGACTCCCGCCGATTCAAGCTGGTCCCGATTTGCTTTTAACAGGTCGATACGCGCGTGGCCCGGACGCGTCGTAGTAAACAGATCGGCTCCACTGCCAAAGCGACTCGTAAACGCATCAATCACGTCGCTGCCCACTTCGTAGCAGCATGGACCAGCCGAAGCGCCAATCGCGACGCGCAGGTTCTCCGGCTTCACGCCGTACTCTTCCTTCATGCGGTCCACTGCTACGAGAACTGCCGTGGCGAGTGTCCCTCGCCAACCCGCATGGACCGCCGCAAACGCCCGCGTCACAGGATCACCGATCAGAATCGGAACGCAGTCAGCAGTCTTTACTCCAGCCAAAACTCCCTCTGCGTCGCTGACAATCACATCGCAGTAGACCGTCTCGCCTCTTTGATTCTCGGCCGGCCTGGCGTCTTCGAGAGTTTTCACCACGCGCACGTCAGCGCCATGGACCTGCCAGCAACCAGCAAAGACCCACTCGCCAGGAAAAAGCTTGAGAAAGCGGCGCCGATTCTCCAGAATGTTCTCGGCTGCGTCTTCATTGAAGCCGGCGAGGTTCAACGCATTGGCAGGCATTTCGCTGACGCCACCGCCGCGTGTTGAGAAGCCATTTACAAAACCATCGTCTTCAAGTGGAGCGCAGACAAGAGCACGCACTCCATCGAGCTCGCGCCAGTAGAATCCGGCTGCGGTCAGTTGATCGTCACTCGTGATTGTTTCCATTGGCATAGACATTATCGAAGTTGCACGGATTCGCGAAGTGCTCTTGCGCACACCGCGATTTGCCGAACGTGTGTTCACACAGGCTGAGCGCAATTACTGCGACAGCCGCGGCGTCGTGTCTGCACAGCATTATGCAGCGCGCTTCGCGGCAAAAGAAGCGGCGCTCAAGGCGTTGCAAACCGGATGGCGTGGCGGAATCAGCTGGCAGGATATTGAAGTTTCATCGCGCGAGAGTGGCGCGCCTTACCTGATCTTCACGGGTCACGTGCTGGAAGTGTTTGAGAGGTTTGGCGCAACGGCAACACACCTGTCGATCTCACACACAAGTGAACATGCAATCGCGCAGGTTGTGCTGGAACGTTGAGCCACTACCGAGGCTGTTGCACAAAAGAGTCGAAATAGCTTTGCACGAAAAGTCGCTTTCGAGTGTCCATGATCATCATGTAAATCATGTCCAATCCTGTAATCCTGTAAAAACGCCCGACTCGAAAGTCATGCTTCACAGGACTAACATGATTATCAGGATTGACATGACTTTTCGGGGCCAAGCCAGTCGAAATCGAAGTTTTGCTCAGCCTGCGATAGCAGGCGCAGACTTTTTGTGTAAGGACGTTAACGAAGATCGTTTACCAGCGACCGGCGTCCATTCGAATCTACCTCAACTCGCGTGGATTTATACGTCCTCAACTCCAACGCGACGTCTTTCGTCTGCCATCGATCTTTAGCAACGAGCGTGGAGCTCGATTCACTTTCATCTGCGAATGGACTCGGTTGGACCGGCAGATTTCCGTGCACGTAACACTCGAGACTCGGCGCCATTCGATCCGTTACGGCGATCAACTCGCGTACAGGACAAGTGACAGTCGAACGCAGTCCCAGCATCGAATCGATCTCTACAAACTTTATCCCTTCGGGACATTCGAAATTCGAGCCGCCTAAATCAGGTCGCAGCGCCACGGCGCCGTTAACGAAATCAACCCACGCCGGCAGCGCGGCTTCAGCGCCCGTCAAACCAAGCTGCTTGTTGTCGTCGAAGCCGATCCAGACAACGCACACCATGTTGGGTGTGTAACCGATAAACCAACCATCCCTTGATGTTCCAGTCTTTCCCGCGATCGCAGTTCCACGCACCGCACCACGTGCTTTGCGCGCAGTACCGCGCTCGATCACGCCCGAAAGCATGTTTGTAATCATGTAAGCCGTTGCCGGACTCACCACCTGGTCCACGGGCTGCGTCGGCGGATGCACGGCCGGCGGTTCACCTACACTCGTTATCGCCTTTGCGTCGACACGCCTGCCGGCGTTCACAAAAGCCGCATACGCGGACGCCAACTGTAAGGGCGTGACTTCCTCCGTACCCAAAGCAAGCGCCGGATAACGTTCCGGCTTCGGCAAACCAAACCTTGTCGCGAGGTTCGAGATTCGAGCGAGACCCGTCTGCAAAGCGACGTCAACTGTGACGACGTTGAGTGATTTGATGAGACCGGTGCGCATCGTCACTTCACTCATCGAATATCCACCACCGTAATTCGCCGGGCGATATGTCTTGTTGCGGTCATAAACAAACTCGCGCGGCGCGTCCATGAACATCTGCACCGGCGACATTCCATCTTCGAGCGCGGCCGCGTAAACGAATGGTTTGAAAGTCGATCCAGGCTGTCGTTGCGCATCGGTCGCGCGGTTGAGTTGCGACTCGGCGTAGTTGCGCCCACCGACCATCGCGAGGACGTTTCCAGTGTGTGGATCGAGCGCGACGAGCGCCGCCTGTGGCTTAACGTCACGGGCGGCGTAAACGGAGTCGAGCCGGTCCAACTGGCGTTTCAGTGCTTGCTCCGCAACCTGCTGTAATTCGACATCGATCGTCGTGTAGATGCGCTCGGCGGAGCCGGAAGTTTGAAACTGCGATTCGGCGACGCGGTTTACATAGTCGACGAAATACGGCGCCAACGAGTTATCAAGAGCAGGTTGAGGCGCAACTACGACTGGCGCGGCCGTGGCCGCCGTGTATTGCTCCCAACTGATCCAGCCGTTTTGTTGCATCGCGCTCAGCACGACATCTCTTCTTGCTCGCGCCGCATCAGGGTGCCGCACAGGTGAGTAATGCGCCGGACTCTGAATCATCCCGGCCAACGTTGCAGCCTCGGCCACAGAAACGTCGCGGAGTTCCTTGCCAAAGAAAACTCTTGCCGCCTCTTTCACACCGCGCACGCCCACCGCGCCACGTTGGCCCAGGTAAACCTCGTTGCAGTAGAGTGCGAAAATGTCGTTCTTGCTGAGACGGCGTTCGAGCGCGAGCGACAACATCGCCTCCGCATACTTGCGCTGGAAAGTCTTTTCAGGCGAAAGGTACGTTCCTTTAACAAGCTGCTGCGTGATCGTCGAGCCTCCCTGGCCCAAACGCTCATCGACGGCATTTCTCAACGCCGCACGCGCCAGACCACGCAGATCGACACCCGAGTGTTCGAAGAACCGACGATCCTCAATCGCGAGGATGGCCTGGACCATCACTTCGGGAACTTCACCAAAACTCAGCACCTCGCGTTTGCCGCCCTTCGAAGAAACGTCGTTCGACAAGATCTCCGGCTCCAATGCAAACGAGTCGATTGTGACGCCGTCGCCGAGCAGTTCCGCGATCTCGTCACCCTCAAAATTCACGCGCACCAGTTCCGGTTGTCGTTTTTGAGAACGACCAGGCCGGATCTCGATCCAGGATTCGTTGACAACGAAACTTCCACTCCACACGTTGCTGGCGTTCGACTCGATGTAGCCGGCACGTCGCAAAGCAGCGACAACCTTCTCGCGCGACAGTTTCTGGCCC
>DASTQB010000267.1:0-34659 GCA_035761985.1 Pyrinomonadaceae bacterium | reverse complement strand
CTACACGAAGCTGCTGCTCGCGTGCCGTCGGCAGATCCGGCGTCTGGCCATTCGCCGTTGTGCTGCTGCTGGTCTCAAACGTTCCACCGTTCGTCGACGTACCATTTGACGGCGCTGACCTGCCTTCTTTCACGGCCTGGAGTCGCAACATGCGCTCCATCTCCGACACGGCCAGCTCGTTCACGGGATCGTAACCGTATGCCTGTCGGAAGGCGTTGTAAGCTCCGACAAAGTCTCCACGCTCCGAGAGTGATCTCCCCTGCTGCATGTACGTTTGAGACGCGTTAAAGCTCGCGCGGCGAAAATGGAGTTGATACTCCATGTTCGACGGGTCAGCAGCGACGGCGAGTGTAAACTCCTGGGCTGCCTTGTCCCACTGCTGCGCCTCTTCGTACTGCATGCCACGCTTGAAATTCTTCTCACCTTTTTTGGCGTACGCTGTCAGGGGCAACGCAGACAGCAAGCTGATGGCAAGAACGAAGGAGATGAGTGTGCGAATTCTGTTGTTGTTTTTCATGACTTTCTTCTCGGTTCGGGAGGTGGAAAGTTTAGCGGCCTAATAATGCCGCCGCGACGCCTAAGATGCAAGACCAAACCAGCCAATTTGCTTACACGCCGGGGGGTTATTTCGGTTCCGGTTAACCGCCGAATTTCGAGGTGCCCGGGGGATTCGAACAGGTCATATAGGTCTTATAGGACCTATAGGTCTTATAGGACCTATTACTTGCTCGCGGTGAGCTCCTGGACGAACGTCACGCGGTTGATTTCGTGCAAGGTCGAAACCCCGCTGAAAACCTTCTGCAAAGCCGAATCTCTCAAGCTTTTGAGCCCTTCGGCTTCAGCCGCCCGGCGGACTTCGGAACCAGGCCGGCGCTCTACAATCATTTCGCGGATATTATCCGACAAATCCAGCAATTCGTGAATAGCAGTGCGGCCGCGATAACCGGTGTGGTTACAGGCATCGCAACCGACGTTCGTGTAGAAAGGCCGGTGACGATAAATGTCCGGGTCGAGACCCGACTCCGTCAGCTCCGTCTCACTCGGATGATACTGTCGCTTGCAGTAAGCACACAGCATCCGAATCAGTCGCTGGGCCAACACGCAATTGAGCGACGAAACGAAGTTGTAAGGTTCGACCTTCATGTTGAGAAAACGCCCGATCACGTCGATCACGTTGTTAGCGTGAACAGTCGTGAACACGAGGTGTCCAGTCAACGCCGACTGGATCGCGATCTGCGCTGTCTCCGTGTCGCGAATCTCGCCGACCATGATCTTGTCGGGATCGTGGCGCAGGATTGAACGAAGACCACGATCGAACGTGAGTCCCTTTTTCTCGTTGACCGGAATCTGCGTGATGCCGTGCAACTGGTACTCAACCGGATCTTCAATCGTCACGATCTTGTCTTCTTCGTTTCTGATCTCGTTCAGAGCGGCGTAAAGAGTCGTAGTTTTTCCGGAACCGGTTGGACCAGTGACGAGCACCATGCCGTAAGGCTCCGCGATGTACCGACGGAACTTCCGCAGATCCTCTTCCGCAAAACCAACCACGTTCAAGTTGAGATTTTTGAACTCTTCGTTGATCTGTTCCTTGTCGAGAATACGAATCACGGCGTCTTCGCCGTGGATCGTCGGCATGATCGAGACGCGGAAGTCGACGTTGCGTCCTTTATAACGAACTCTGAAGCGGCCGTCCTGCGGCACGCGACGCTCGGCGATGTCGAGCTCAGACATGACCTTGATACGCGAGATCAACGTCTGGTGATAAGCGAGATCGATCGGATCGACCTTCGCGTACAGCGCGCCGTCGATTCGATACTTGACCTGCACTTCCGAGTCGCGTGTTTCGATGTGAATGTCAGACGCGCGCGACTCCATCGCGTTGTAGATGATCGTGTCGACGAGTTTGATAATCGGCGACATCTCGGAATCGGTCGCCAGCCGATCGAGATCGAGAACTTCTTCGCCGTGCTCGGTTTCACGAACGAGCGAGATGCGGAAACCCGAAGCTGCTTCCTGCAACACGCGCTGCGTGGTGTCGCCTTTTCGCAGCACGACTTCCACGGCGCCCGGGGTCGCAACGTGTGGAACAACGCGAGTCCGAAGCGTGCTCGAGAGTTCGTCCAGACGCTCGAGATCCGTCGGATCTGCCATCGCGATGTGCAGACCTTTTTGATCTCGCTTCAGTGGAACGAACTGGTGCCGGACCATCAGGTCGACGGGAACTTCCGTGAAGAGCTCGTAGTCGATCGGCGATTCACGATCGTGCGGCAGCAGATCGACGAACGGGAGGCGATAACGACGCGCGAGTTCGCGTGCGGCCTTCATCTCAGGCGGCACATGCTCCTCGCCGTTCTGACCGTTTTCAGCACCTTGCGGGAGAGGCTTGTGAACCTGATCCTGGTTTTCTGTTCTTTGCTCCATAAACGTTAGCGAGCACCTGTTACGCCGGCACCGCTTGAGATTGATTGAATGATCGGGAGGTAAATCGCGAGCAGGATAGTCACAACCACGCCGCCCATGACGACAAGGATCGCAGGCTCCAGCGTGGTCGTCAACTGCTCAAGCCGTACTTCCGACTCCGCATCGTAAAACACCGCAACTTCGTCGAGCATCTCGCGCAAACTGCCCGATCGTTCGCCGATGCCGATCATGTCGAGCGCGAGCGGCGGCATCCAGCCTGCCGACTCCAAACTCTCCGTAAACGAACGTCCTTCACGAATCATCGGCAGGATCGATGAGCTGCGTCGGCGCAACTCGAGATTGGTGATCGACTCTGACGCGATCTCCCACGATTCGACGAGCGTGATTCCGCCGGCGAGCAACGTCGCTAACGAGCGTGTTGCCTGTGCGACTGACATTTGCACTGCGAGACTTCCGGCGAGCGGGATCTTCAGGATGAGCCTGCTGATCTGGAGTTTGCCGTTCGGCGTGCGCGACCAGATAAACAGCAGCACCGAACCGCCGATGACGAGTGGTCCAAACCAGAGCACGTTTGACGACAACCAGCGCGAGAGACCCACGACGATCTGCGTCACGGTCGGGAGTTCGTTACCAAAGCCCGCGAAGAGTTCCGACATACGCGGCACGACGTAGATCGTCAAAAACGTGACCATACACGCCGAAGCAAACAGCAAAAACGTCGGATATGCGAGTGCGCCGCGGATCTTTCGACGCAGCGCGACGTTACGTCGCATGTACGTGACGTAACGACTCAACACTTCGTCGAGCGCGCCTGATCGTTCACCTGCGAGAATCGAAGCCGTGTAGATGCGCGGGAAGATTCCTGCCTGTGAAGCGAACGCCTGCGAGAGTGCTGCACCACCGCGTATCTGTTCTTCAACTTCGCCGAGGACGGTTCGAAGCCGTGCCGACGCCGCGCGCTTTCGCAGCATCGAGATCGCCTGCAGGATCGGAATACCAGCGCGAACGAGTGCTGCGAGTTGCTGGTTGAAAAGGAGGAAGTCGTTCGCTTTGACGCGGGGATGAGCACCGGGACGTCCAAACTGCGTTAAAGCTGCGACGCCGGAAGTCTTCGGCGGGGTAACGTTGAAGACACGAAAACCTTCGCGCTCCAGGCGCTGGCGTGCCTCCTGCACGCCCGTGGCTTCGACGGTGCGCGTGACGACCTCACCCGCAGGGGTGCCCAATCGACAAATAAACTCAGCCATAGCTCGGGGATAATATCACGGCCACAGATGTTAACGGATTACGCAATCCGCGTTTATCCGCGTCTATCCGCGGCCCAAAACGCTTTCACGTTGCGCGTTGGAATTAGAGGCAATTTTTTAGGAGATTATTTTTAGTGTCAGCACCAGTACAACAACCTAGCCAGCCGCCCGCAGCCGTACAAATGCTGCAAATCATTAGTGGTTTTTGGATTTCCAGGGCAGTTTACGTCATTGCGAAGTTAGGAATTCCGGATCTGCTGAAGTCCGGTCCCAAAACCGCCGAGGAGCTCGCCGGCGCCACTAAGATGCACGCACCGTCGCTTTATCGCGTGCTGCGGGCGCTCGCGAGCGTCGGCGTCGTCAGTTCACAGGGCGAGAAATTCGCGTTAACACCGTTGTCCGAGACGCTCGTGACTGATGCTCCCGGGTCCCTGCGCTGGTTTACCGTCTCCGAACTCGGTCAGGAACACTATCCCGCCTGGGGCAACCTGATGCACAGCGTCAAGACCGGCGAGATCGCGTTTGACCACTTCTTCGGCGCTGACATCTGGACATACTTCAAGCAAAACCCGGAAGACGCAGCCGTCTTCAACGACTCGATGAGCGGCGTTACTGCCGCAGCCAACGAAGAGATCATGACGAAGTACGATTTCTCGGGCTTTAAGAAAGTTGTCGACGTCGGCGGTGGTCATGGCGGGCTGATCACATCGATTCTTAAGAAGAACTCACACGTTCGCGGCGTCTTGTTTGACGCTCCGCAGGTGATCGAAGGCGCGAGGCCGAAAATCGAAGCGGCCGGACTGGCCGATCGTTGTGAAACTGTGAGTGGCGATTTTTTCAAGTCGGTTCCAGCGGGTGGTGATGCCTACGTGATGAAATGGATCATTCACGACTGGGATGACCAGAAGGCGATCACCATCCTCAGGAACTGTCGCAATCAAATGCAGCCGAACGGCAAGTTGATTCTGGTCGATTGCGTGGTGCCCGAAACGAACGAGCCTCACTTCTCGAAGTTTATCGACCTGAACATGCTGGTGATGACCGGCGGAAAAGAACGGACGAAAGAGGAATTTGAGCACCTGCTGGCCGACGCGGGCTTTAAACTGCTCCGCGTGATTCCGACCGACGTCCCGACGAGCATCGTCGAAGCCGAACCAGCGTAATAGGTCTTATAGGTCTTATAGGTCCTATAGGACATATAGGACCTATATTGGCCCTGGACTCTTGCGTCCCACAACAGATCTTGCGTCTCGCAACGCCCCTGTCCTAGAATAACCGCGCCAACACAGCGATAAAATCTGAAACGCGCGCGGCCGTCTCCCCGTGAACTTTTCATGCTCGGATTTTAAAGTGTCGGGCATCACTCGCTCCCCAACGAGCATCTGTGTTGACAGTTCCCTTTCGAGCCCTGACCGGTACTTAAAAGAAACTGAATCACCGAACTTGTAGCCCGGGGGTGACATGTATCGACCGACTCGCTGCGCCACCAAAATAACGGCGGCTTCTATATCGCTCATCGCGGTCACGTTTGTTTTCTGCCTGACAGTCGATAGTCAGACGCAGGAACCGAAGAAAAAGCCCGCGGCCACCACGCCTGACCAGGACAAACCCTCGCAGGACAAAACCGCAACGCCTTCTCAAAACCCGGCACCAGAGAAGAAAAAACTTGGCACCGAACTCGACGACCGCTCCTTAATTACTAACACCGACCTGATCACGCTGACAGTCACCGTAACGGACACCTATGGCCGCTACGTTTCAGGACTCGGCAAAAGCGCGTTTACCGTCTTCGACAACAAACAGCAACAGGAGATTACCCACTTCAGCGACGACGATTCACCAGTGTCCGTCGGCGTGATCTTCGACGTTTCCGGTTCGATGAGCGGCGACAAAGTGAAGCGCGCACGCGACGCTCTGGCAAAGTTTATTCAAACCAGCCACGATTCCGACGAGTATTTCCTGATCGCTTTCAACTCGCGCGCACAGCTCCTGCTCGACAGAACGCGGGACGGCGATTCGGTCCTGAACAAACTCACGTTCGTCGAGACCAAGAGCCAGACGGCACTCTACGACGCCTGCTATCTCGGCGTTGAAAAAGTGCAACGCGGAGCACACTCGAAACGCGCACTTCTGCTGATCAGCGACGGCCAGGACAACGATTCCCGCTACACGTTCAATGAGCTTCGCAAGCTTCTCAAAGAGTCGGACGTGACGCTCTACGCCGTGGGAATTCTAAGCGGCAGCGACGCCGGCAGCGCCCTCGGCATGGAAGGCCAGGGCATCCTCGACGAGCTTTCGGGCGTGTCGGGAGGCAAAGCTTTCTTCCCGCGTTCGGCTGCGGAGATGGACGACATTTTCGAGCAGATCGCGCTCGAGTTGCGGCACCAGTATTCAATCGGCTACAAGCCGGATTCCTTTGTAAATGACGGCAAGTGGCACCGGGTGAAGGTGAAAGTGACACCTCCGCGCGGACTGCCGAAGCTGTTTGTTCGATCCAGGGAAGGTTATTACGCAACGCCCGGCGCGCGTTAAAAGCTCAAACCTCGGGCCCCCCGGCAACGCGGAATTGCTTCCGCGGCATCTTTGGACGTGTGCGTCAGTGGCTGCATTAGCGTCGCTGTTTGCCCCAGCCCCGCGCGTTTGTAGTTTTTATGAAATGCCGTATGACGCTCCCGTCCCGATTCCAGGGTTCGCGGAGCGTTTCGCGTGAATGGCTTCCTGTAATATTGTTTAGGTCTGAGAGGAGTTTTGGCGTTGTTTAGTGAGCACAATGTGAGACGGGCGGGAGTTTTTGCGGTCTGCGCTCTGGTGGTTTCGACACTGATCTTCGGCACGGTTTCCAGCCACGGTCAGGATCGACCTCGTACCACGCAGCCGGCTACCGCGCAGCCGAGCCCGTCGCCGGCGACAACCACTCCCACTCAACCCGCTACACCGGCGGCGACCCCGGCTCCTTCGCCTCAAGCGACGAGACCAGCCGGCGTCGATCGTATCGCTCCGACGCTGGGCGAACCACCACCGCCACCACGTCTGAAACCGACGCCAACGCCGACGCCGCCCGAGGAGCTTGATGCCGACAGCATCGTTCGCATCAACGCCGACCTGGTCCAACTTCACGTGCGCGTGATCGATCGCAACAACCGGCCGATCAATAACGTGCGCCAGGAAGAGTTTCGTGTTTTCGAGGACGGCGTGCCGCAACCGATCGAGTATTTCACACGTGAAGAAGTGCCGATCAGTTATGGCCTTGCAGTAGACACTTCGGCCTCGTTGCGTACGCAGATTCAGAGTGTTATCGACGCTGGTAAGAGCATCGTCAACAGCAACAAGCCGGGCGATGAGACTTTTCTCGTGCGGTTCATCAGCAGCGACAAGATCCAGACGGAGCAGGATTTCACGTCGAACAAAGAGGCGTTGATGGATGCGCTGGATAACCTTTATGTCGAGGGCGGGCAGACTGCGGTTATCGATGCCGTTTATCTGACGGCGGAGCACGTGGCGGAGTACAAGAAGGGCGACGACAGCGATCGCCGTCGCCGTGCGCTGATCGTGATCACCGACGGTGAAGACCGCAGCAGTTTCTATAAACAGGAACAGCTCTTTGCCCGGTTGCGCGAGGAAGACGTTCAAATCTTCGTAATTGGATTCGTCAACGAGCTCGACAAAGAAGGCGGTTTGATTCGCAAGAGCCCGCGCGAGAAAGCTGTCAACCTGATCAACAAGCTCGCGTCTGAAACGGGTGGTCGCGCGTTCTTCCCGGAATCGCTGTCGGAGTTGCCGCAGATTGCTAATGAGATCGTGAGGGACATGCGAACGCAGTACGTGATTGCGTACAACCCGACGAACAAGACGCAGGACGGGAGTTATCGCTCAATCAAAGTCACGGTGGACCAGCCGTCAGATTCGGAGAAACGGATCGCGCTGACGAGGACTGGACGCCTCGCGCGTAGGGAAGGTCAACCGGGAGTGCGGCCGCCGGCGGTGAGAATGCCCGGCACTTCGACTCCAAACAAAAAGCCGTAACCACGGATGACGCGGATCTAAATCCGGATTTTGAATCGGGATTTAAATCGGTATTTACGATCCGTGTCATCCGTGGTTCACTTTTCCGCTTTCTTAGTGCCCTTCTCAGGCACTCTCTTGTACTTGCTTCCGTGACGCAATCGCGCTTCTTCGATTGAGTGCGTCGTCGTAAACACCTCGTCTTCCTTCGCCAGCTCGATCAACGTCTTATAGTGCCGGCGCAGTGCATCGATCTCCGGTTCACTCAAATCCTCCACGTCGATTAAACGGTTACTCGCGCCCTCCATCGCCGCCACGATCTCGTTGAGCTTGAGATGTATCGCAATCGCGTCTTTGTTTTGCGCGCGCTGGATCAAAAACACCATGAGGAAAGTGATGATGGTTGTTCCGGTATTGATCACGAGTTGCCACGTGTCAGAAAAACCGAAGAATGGTCCAGTCATGGCCCAGAGAATGATCGCGCCAGTGGCCACTATGAAAGCGAGCGACGTGCCTGTGGCCCTGGTGGCCTGATACGAAAACCTCTCCATGAAAAACGCGAATTTGCTTCTTTTTGGCGGCATCGATACTCTCCAAAAACTTCGCGAGGGTAAGTCGAACACAAAAGGGGGGCTTCCTGGCGGGGGAGTTGAAACGATCAGTGTTTCGCTCTGACAGAACCACTGATCTTCTTGCGCGTAGTCTCGCCTGTGTGCAGCACGGGCAAACCGAGATCCACGTCGGAATGCGGTTGCGGGATCACGTGCGTCGCGACTACTTCGCCGACGCGCTTTCCGGCTGCTGCGCCTGCATCGACAGCACTACGGACGGCGGCAACGTCGCCACGCACGATCGCGGTGACGAGGCCCGCGTCGATCTTTTCCCAACCGACGAGCCGGACGTTAGCAGCTTTAACCATCGCGTCGGCAGCCTCGATCATCGCCACGAGGCCACGACATTCAACCATTCCGAGTGCTTCAGGCATTTGCGTTTCTCCATCAAATATAGGACCAATAGGACCAATAAGACCTATAGGACCTATTCTAATTCCGCAGCGAATGAAATCTCTTGCTTCTCATATCTCTTATAGGTCTTATAGGTCCTATTGGTCCTATAGGTCTTATTGGTCCTATTCTAATTCAATTCCGCAGTGAATGAATCGGCGCGGGTATCCGCCCGCCGCGCCTGATAAAACCCGCCGGCGAAAACGCGCTCACAGCCATGATCGGCGCGCTTCCCAGCAATCCTCCAAACTCAACAACCTCGCCAACATCCCGACCGGGTACGGGAATGATGCGCACCGCCGTCGTCTTGTTGTTCATTACTCCTACAGCCATCTCGTCCGCAATTATCGCGGCAATCGTCTCCGCGGGAGTTGAGCCAGGCACCGCAACCATGTCGATTCCCACTGAGCAAACGCTGGTCCAGGCTTCGAGCTTGTCGAGTGATAACGCTCCAACCTGCGCTGCTTCGATCATGCCCGCGTCTTCGGATACGGGAATGAACGCGCCGCTCATGCCACCCACAGATCCACTCGCCATCGCGCCGCCTTTCTTCACGGCGTCGGTCAAAAGCGCGAGCGCCGCGGTGGTCCCATGTGTGCCGGCGCGTTCGAAACCCATCGCCTCGATGATGTTTGCAACCGAGTCGCCTAACACGGGCGTAGGTGCGAGTGATAGATCGATGATCCCGAACGGAAGTCCAAGCCGTCGCGCTGCTTCACGGCCGACGAGTTCTCCCGCGCGCGCGAGTTTGAAGGAGAGTTTCTTGATGGTCTCGGCAAGTTCCTGCAGAGGAAGATTTCGATCGGCGCTTCTGACCGCACTATGGACCACGCCTGGTCCTGAAACTCCGACATTGATCACGGCATCGGCTTCACTCACACCGTGAAACGCACCCGCCATGAACGGGTTGTCTTCAACCGCATTAGCAAAGCAGACAAACTTCGCGCACGCCAGTCCACCTCGATCGCGTGTTCGTTCAGCGGCGTCTTTGATGATCCTGCCCACCTGGCCCACGACGTCCATGTTGATTCCGGCGCGCGTGGTTGCTGCGTTTACGGACGAACACAAACGTTGAGTGGATGCGAGTGCTTCGGGAATGGAGTCGAGAAAACTGCTTTCAGAACGAGTCGCGCCTTTTTGGACGAGCGCCGAGTAACCGCCAATGAAATCGACTCCGACTGATCCGGCCGCATCGTCGATCGCTTTCGCGACCTGCATCAGATCGCCTCGCGCGCCTTCGGTGATCAACGACACGGGCGTCATCGACAGGCGTTTGTTTGCGACCCTGATTCCAAACTCATCGCCAATCTCGTCGACAGTTTTCACCAGCCGTGACGCTACCGCGCGGATCTTGTCGCCCGCTTTCTGCGCGATCGTAGCCATCGAGTCGCTGCTGCAATCGAGCAGGCTGAGACCGAGCGTAACCGTGCGCACGTCGAGATGCTCCATCTCGGTCATCGCGACGGTTTGAAGAATCTCTGCCTGGGTGTATTCCATTTAGCCGAGGACCTTGCTCAGGATCAACAGCACGATGAACATCACAAACAACACCGCGGCGACGAGCAGAAACCGCAAGCTCGGATCGTAAGCCGCCTGATCGATCACAACGCTTGAAACTTTACGTAACTTCTCCACGCGCCCACGCACGCCTTCGCCCTCGTGTCGCAGTGGCTCAGTCGGCGCGACCACGGGTGCGACGACAGGTGCCGGTGCAGGCTCGGCGATCGTGTCGTGTATGTCCGGCGCCGCGCCCGCGATCGGGTTTCCACACTGCGGGCAGAAACTTGCACGGTGGCGGACTGACACACCACATGCGGAACATCTTCGTGCAATTTCCGGCTCAGACATAACGAACTACCGATCTCATATCCGGTGCATCGCGTTGAAGAGATCTTCGCGCTGCGCGTAGATCCGCACGCCGAGTTTCTCACCTTCGCTTCGCAACCGCTCCTTCAAATCCGCGGTACTCTCACGCGCTCGCGACGTGTCGGCAATTATCACCATCGCAAACTTCCCCTGCACCACCGTCTGGTTGATGTCGATGATACTGCAACCCGCCTCCGCGAGGATCTGCGACACGCCTGCGACGATGCCCGGATGGTCCAACCCAAACACGGAAATGACCATGCGACCCGATGAACCTTCGGCTGCCGGCGCACGATCACTCCGCGACGGTGCGGCAACATTGTTTCCGGAGCTTTGGACCTGATTGTAAATATCGGTGACCAGCTGCTCCACAGTCGTATCGTCAACCGCGCCTCCCAAACGGTCATAAACCGCCCGGGTGATGCGATAGATCAGATCTTCATTGGCCATTGGGAAAGTGATGAGTGATTAAGAGTGGTCGATCACGGCCTGCCATTTTCCTGCGCGAGTTTTCGCGCGGCCTCGCGCATTTCCTCCGACACAGTTTCGTTGATGTCGACGCGGTCCACAATGCCTACGACAGCCGCCTCAATCGACATGTCCTGGTTACCGATCGCCGATCGCGCTGCCTTGCCAAACGCGCACATCACCATTTCACCGGCCCCGGCTCCGAGTCGATCGGCGACGACGACGATATTGCGCGTCGGTTCTTTGTCGAGATCGTAAGGATGAACAATCAAAAACCTGACGCCCTCGAGATCGGGTGTCTTCTTCGTCGACCAGACTGTGCCTACAACTTTTCCTAAGAACATTTCAAACTCGATCCGCGGCTTTGATCCGCGTCATCCGCGGCTAAACTTTCGCAAAAACCTCTGCCGGTTCACCGATATCGCGAGCCGAGGGCGTGATGATGGTACGTGCGTTAATGTAGATCTTCTCGCCTTTCTGAATCGCACGCCGCACATCTTCTTCACTCACAAAATCAACCGCTTTCGCGCCGTTCGTAGCCGGTGGCGCAGGCGCCACAGGCTTCCTCACCGGTTCCGCCGCACGCTCCGCCGGACGCTCAGCACCGTTCGCCTTCTCCGCCGGAGCGGGCCCCGCGTACATGCT
The DNA here is from genome assembly GCA_035761985.1 of Pyrinomonadaceae bacterium. Lineage (GTDB taxonomy): Bacteria > Acidobacteriota > Blastocatellia > Pyrinomonadales > Pyrinomonadaceae > PSRF01. Next base: position 23,006 of record DASTQB010000267.1, on the reverse strand, counting down.
TCCCGCTTCAGTCTCGATCACCGGCGGTGGCAACGGCGACGCTGACGGCTCCACTCGTTTACCCGCAAGAAAACGATCCACGATCGCTGCGATCTCCTGTCGATCGATCTTGCCACCTGCAACAGCCGGAGCTTTCGCCGTCGCAACGGGCTCAACTGTATTCTGCGCGCTCACTGCCGGACGCGCACTCTTCACCGGACGAGTCTCAAACGCAACTCGCTTGATGTCCATCAAGTGCAATGGCGAAACGTTGTCAGACGTCACGTTGCCGCCCCACGATCCGCAACCAAGCGTCATTGACGGCGGTAAGGCAGTTGAGAATCCGATCGCGCCGTGCGTTGTGGGCGTGTTCACAGTGATACGTGAAGCCGGCATCTCAGCTCCAAACTTCACCGCCGCCTCGCGCGATCGCGTGTGAATCCCCGCGGTATGGCCCATGCCGCCGTAGCCCAGCACTTCCCTGCTTCGCTCCGCGCACTTCTCCAAACCATCGACCACATAAAACGCGAGGATCGGAGACAGCTTTTCCATCGACAACGGATAATCACGCCCGACACCGCCGACGTCGGCAATCAAGCATCGCGTTCCCGGCGGCACGTTCAGCCCCGCCATCTTCGCGATTACTTCAACTGATTTACCCACAATCGCAGGATTTAGAGAACGTTGCGGAGTGGCGACAACTTTTCCGAGTTGATCCGCTTCGGCCGGCGACAGAAAATGCGCGCCCTGGAGTTTGAACTGTTCACGCACCGCCTGCTCGATCGGCGCGTCGCAAACCACCGCCTGCTCCGATGCGCAGATGGTTCCGTTGTCAAAACACTTACCAGTCAAAATATCCTGCACCGCCTTCGGCACATCGGCAGTTCGCTCGACGCACACCGGCACGTTGCCTGGTCCAACTCCGAACGCCGGTTTGCCTGACGAGTAAGCAGCACGCACGAGTCCGATTCCGCCCGTAGCGAGAATCACCGCCGTCTGCTTGTGCTTCATCAACGTTTCCGTGCCTTCGATCGTCGCCGTCGTCATGCAGCCGATCGCGTCCGCAGGCAAACCTTCTTTGACGCCCGCCTCGCGCATTATTCGTGCAGTTTCGTTGATGCACTTCGCTGCCGATGGATGTGGCGACAGCACCACTGCATTTCGCGACTTGATCGCGATCAGTATCTTGAAAATTGCTGTTGAAGTCGGATTGGTGGATGGAACGATGCCCGCGACCACGCCACGCGGGCTCGCGATCTCTACAACGTCTTTCGACTCTGAAACAACTCCCTTCGTGCGAAGACCACGAAAGTAGTTCCAAACATCTTCAGCCGCGAAACGGTTCTTTTCCTGCTTGTCTGCGGGTACGCCAAATCCCGTTTCTTCGACGGCCATCGCACCGAGTCGTGCCGCTTCGGCGAGCGCCGCCCGCGCCATCGCCTCGCAGATTCGATCGATCTTCGCCTGATCAAACTGGGCCACTTCACTCTGCGCGCGATGTGCGGCCTCGACGAGATCGCGTGCCTGTTGTACCGAAACTAGATCTTTATCGACAGACATGACCTACCTCATTGCCGATTTTCAATTGCCATTTGCCGATTTAGGGAAAACTTGCGCGCGCCTGAAAGTGGCAATCGGAAATTGGCAATCGGAAATCCACGATTACCTCGATCTTTCCTTGTTCGCGTCGCGTGTTCCGGCGCCGAGCGAACGGCCCTGATCTCCCTGGCCCAACTGCCCGCGCGCGCCGCCGCCCTGCAAAGCAGTTTCGTCCGGGCTGAGTCCGGTGCGCCCGTTCACGGGAAGCACGCGTTCGACTTCCGCGTGTGGTCTCGGAATCACATGGACGCTGATCAGTTCCCCAACTCTTCGCGCCGCAGCCGCGCCTGCATCAGTCGCCGCTTTCACTGCACCTACGTCACCGCGCACGAAGATCGTCACATAGCCGGCGCCGATGTACTCCTTGCCGAGTAGCTGTACATTCGCTGCCTTAACCATCGCATCGGCGGCCTCAACTGCACCCACGAATCCTTTGGTCTCAACCATTCCGAGTGCTTCCAGGGGCATCTCTTTATCCTCACTTTTGTCTATTGTAGATATTAAAAGCGACTGTATCGGATCACTGTGGGCTCAACGTACCACCGCGGGCGATAAGAAGCAAGAGACGCAGATCTTTTCAGATACAAAAGTTTGACACCGTTTAGCAGCGCAAGCTATAGTGCAGAAAAAGTGGGAGTTGTACGCATTCATACAAGCGGCGCGACGATAGACCTCGGTCCATAACCCAGCCCGGCCAGGAATCGAGCGATTGGAGATGGCGGCTAGTATAGGCGAACAATTGCGACTCGCTCGCGAGGCGCGGGGCATTGGTCTGCGGGAAATTTGCGACCAGACTCGTATCTCGCTTCACTACCTCGAAGCCATCGAAGCAAACGACTACAAACGACTGCCCGGCGGCGTCTTCAATCGCAGCTTTATAAAGGCGTACGCGAAGGCGATCGGTTACGACGAACGTGAGGCGATCGAGGGCTACACTCGCTATCTTCGCGAGCACGGCGAATCGTCGGACGAGGTGAACACGACGCCGATGCATTCGAAAGTCTACACGGACACGCCCGCGACGCGTTCGCCCGTGCTGACCGTGTTACTGGCGATCGTGATTCTCGCAGTTCTGACGGCAGCCGCCCTCGCAGCCCTCTACTGGTTCCAGCGCCGCGCCGAAAACCGGGTTTTGCCTGTGAGTCCGCAAATTACATCGCGCTCCTACCGGAGCGCCAATCCCTTATTTTTCGGGGACTATAAACATATCGCTCCTCCGGAGCGAAGAACATTTTGCGATAATGTCTTTGCTCCGGAGCGAAGAACATTTTGGGATGATGTCTTTGCTCCGGAGCGAAGAACATTTTGGGATAATGTCTTTGCTCCAGAGGAGCAATATGTTTATAGCCTTACGATTCCTCCATGCTCTCGCTCCGATAGGAGCGACATGAACGCGGCTGCGCTCAGACAAACTCACTCATCTATGTATAATGACCTCACACCGGCAACAGTCGATTTAGGGTTACAGGAAACTGACCAGGAAGCGTTACGACAATAAGTTTTTACCGACCGGCGTCTTTGTCAAAATCGGCGCGCCCTCGCAAGTGTGTGCGCCTGAAAAACGAAGGTTCGAAAAACTGCCCGCTCGAAAAGCGGGCAGTGCTGTTTTAAATGCCCACAACTCCCAGGAGCTGCCAACACGCAATGATCACATCTGATATTTACGAAGGTTTGACTTTCGACGACGTTCTTTTGATTCCGGATCGTTCTGACGTTCTCCCCGCGCAGACTGATACTTCCACTCGTTTCACCCAAAACATTCGTCTACAGATTCCGCTCTGTTCAGCGGCGATGGACACAGTCACCGAAGCAGCGCTCGCGATCGCACTCGCGCAACAGGGCGGCATCGGAGTGATTCACAAAAACCTAAGCATCGAACGGCAGGCGGAAGAGGTCGACAAAGTGAAAAGATCGGAATCGGGAATGATCGTCGATCCGGTAACGATCCGCCCCGATCGGCCTGTGCGTGAAGCGCTTCAGGTGATGGAACGTTTTCACATCAGCGGTGTGCCCGTCGTGGATGAAGATGGTCATCTCGTCGGCATCATCACGAATCGCGATCTTCGATTCGAGACGAGGTTTGACATACCCGTCGCTGAAGTGATGACAAAACAGCCGCTCGTTACCGTCCCCGTCGGCACCACTCTCGACCAGGCGAAGGCAGTTTTACAAAAACACCGGATCGAGAAGCTGCTCGTCGTCGACGAAGACAAACATATAAAAGGACTGATCACCGTCAAAGACATTCAGAAAGCGATCAAGTACCCGTCGGCGGCGAAAGACAATCTCGGGCGGTTGCGGGTCGCGGCTGCGATTGGCGCGACTGGCGATTACCGCGAGCGCGCCGATGAACTCGTGAAAGCGCGTGTCGATTGTCTGGTGATCGATACCGCGCATGGTCACTCGTCGCGCGTGATCGAGGCAGTGAAAGATATCAAGCGACGTCACAGCGAAACGGATCTGATCGCAGGTAACGTCGGCACGACTGCCGGGGCACAGGAGTTGATAGATGCTGGCGTTGATGCGATTAAAGTGGGCATCGGTCCGGGGTCGATCTGCACCACGCGAGTTGTAACCGGCGCAGGCGTGCCGCAGATAACCGCGATATCGAATTGCGTTAAAGCTGCGCGCAATAAAAACATTCCGGTAATTTCGGACGGCGGTGTGAAGTTCTCCGGCGACGTCGCGAAGGCGATCGCGTCGGGCGCCGACGTGGTGATGATCGGATCGTTGTTCGCGGGCACAGAAGAGGCTCCAGGCGAAGTAATTTTATTTCAGGGCCGCTCTTTTAAAACGTATCGCGGCATGGGCTCGATCGGCGCGATGCGCGAGGGTTCGCGCGATCGTTACGCGCAGGATACGACCGAGACCGAGTCGAAACTTGTTCCCGAAGGTATCGAGGGACGCGTGCCTTACAAGGGCACTCTCGCCGACATGGTCACGCAACTCGTCGGCGGTCTTCGATCGGGAATGGGTTACACCGGTTGCCGCACGATCGCGGAGTTTCAGGAGAAGACGCGCTTCCTGCGCATTACGTCGGCAGGGTTGAAGGAATCACACGTTCACGATGTCATTATTACTAAGGAAGCCCCCAACTATCGTCTGGAGTAAGGTTGTTTGTCCGTCGCCATCCGTGTCGAAAGCAACACTGATTCTGAATCCGAAGACCGGACGTTATGCCTCACGACGCGTTCGGCCTGCGCGCGAGCTTGCCTCACAACTCGAATCGCTCGGCGTTGAAGTTGATCTCAAACTGACCACTGGACCGGGCGAGGCGACGGAGTTTGCAGCTCGTGCAGCGCGCAACGGAAGTGGCGATGTGATCGTCGCGGGTGGTGATGGAACAGTCAACGAAGTGATTCAGGGGTTGGCGGGAACTTCGGCGCGACTCGGGATCATTCCGCGAGGAACTGGAAACGTACTCGCACGTGAGCTCGGTTTGCCGCTCGATGATGAGCAGGCGATTGCAGTCGCGGCGCGCGGAAAAACGCGGAAGGTGTATCTCGGCGTTGCCATCGATGAGACGTCGAACAAGCGTCGCTGTTTTGTGTTGATGGCGGGGATTGGTCTCGATGCTTCGGTCGTGAGACGCGTGCAACCGGCATTGAAGAAACGAATCGGAAGAGGAGCGTTCTGGGTATCGGGGCTGAGTCATCTTGCGAGCTGGAACCCTCGGCCATTCACACTCGAGATCGACGGACGCGAATACACCGCCACGTTTGCGGCAATTGGCAAGTCGGCGAGGTACGGCGGTGATCTGTCGATCACGCCGGGCGCGCGATTGGACCAGCCGGAGTTTGAAGTCTGCATGATTAAAACGACGAGCCGGCTTCGTTACCTGCGCCTGCTTTCTTACGCGATGCGCAACGGCATCCCGTCTAATAATCCCGCGGTCGAGTTCGTGAAAGCCGTAAACGTCCGCGCCCACGGCGACTCGCAGGTACAGGTCGACGGCGAATTAATCGGTCACCTGCCGATGCGCTTCGAGATCGCCCCTCACTCGTTAGAGATTATCGTTCCTTAATCCGTATAATCCGTTTCCATGCCGGTAACCGAACGTCTCTATTACTCTGACTCGCATCTGATCGAGTTTGACGCTCGCGTGGTTGACGTGACGGATCGCGTGAGTGGTTGGGCCGCAGTTGTCCTCAACCGCACGGCGTTCTATCCCACAGGTGGAGGTCAGCCCAGCGACACCGGTACGCTCAACGGCTCGCGAGTTGTTGAGTGCATCGACGATGGAGACAACGGCGTGCTTCACGTGGTCCAGGGTGCAGCGCCGGTTCGCGACGGGATCGTGCATGGTCGGATTGATTGGCCGCGGCGCTTGGACCACATTCAACAACACACGGGCCAGCACATTCTCTCGCAGGCGTTTGTGACGCTCTTTGATGCGCCGACGAAGAGCTTTCGCGTGATAGATACGTCTTGTCAGATCGATGTTGAGTTGAACAATCCGACGACTGAGATCATCGAGCGTGCCGTTGAACTAGCGAACAACGTCATCTGGGAAGATCGTGCGATAGCAATTCGTAATGTGACGTCGAGTGAGGCGGCGGAGTTGTCATTGCGCAAGGAGCCGTCGCGTGATGGTGAGTTGCGGTTGATTGAGATTAAAGGGTTTGATTTGACGCCGTGTGGCGGCACGCATGCGTATCGCACTGGTGAAGTGGGGATGATTGCGGTGCGTTCGTGGGAGCGTGCGAAGGGTTTGACGCGGATCGAGTTTGTGGCAGGCACGCGTGCGCTTGCGGATTATCGCCGAGCGAACAAGAGTGCTCGCGACGTTGCGGCGTTGTTCAGCACCGGCCGTGACGATGCACCGCAGCTTGCAGCGCAGATGGTTGAAGAGAACAAGGAACTGCACCGCCGCGTGCGCGTGCTCGAGGAGATTGCAGCAGAGGTGGAAGCCCAGAAGCTACTCGCTAACGCCTCCGCCGGTATCATTTCTCAAATCTTCGACGACGGCCGGTCCGCCGAGTCATTGAAGAAACTCGCACACGCTTTAGTCACGCATCCCGGCACGATCGCCCTGCTCGGCTCTCGCGACAAAGACACCGCACGACTTGTCTTCGCACGCTCCGCGGACGCTTTGGGCGACATGAGCCTCCTGATGCGCGAAGCCTGCGCCATGCTCGACGGCCGCGGCGGCGGTCGCCCCGACCTGGCCCAGGGCGGCGGCAAAAACATCTCCAAACTCTCGGACGCCCTCACCCACGCCGCCCGCTCCCTCTCAATTCCCCAACCTTAGCTCCTCTGCGCTACTCATCGCCGAACAAGTCAGGGTGGCTTGCCCCCGCTCTCAGAATCTCCTAATATGTCCCTCCGCGTGGGGCAGTAGCTCAGTTTGGCAGAGCGCCGCGTTCGCAATGCGGAGGTCAGGGGTTCGACCCCCCTCTGCTCCACCAATTAGTTTCAATGACTTACAGCCAGCGCCGTTGCTGGCTTTTGGCCAACTGGCCAAAACGTGACCAACTTTTCCGGAATTTAGTCTCACGGCCTCAACTGCCACTCGTGTACTGGTCTCAACCGTACGCACATAACGCACCGTCACCCGCACATCTGAGTGTCCAAGTAATTGCGCGCTCGTGAACGCATCGCATCCCGCTTCAGCCAATCTGGTACCAAATGTGGCCCGAAGATCTTTCCAGATCAGGCCTTCGATGTCGGCTATTCTGCACGCGGTGTGAAATCCCTTTTTCACCTCCCGAATGCATGAGCCGGTTTTCTCACTCACGAAGACATAGTCGTCAGGCCGTTTGTCTCTGCAGAGATCAGCAAGCGCTTGTCTTACGTCGTCGTTCATCGGGATGTCCCGTGGTCTTCCGTTCTTCGTATGCCTCGCAGTTACGATGTTACGAAGAAAGTCGACCTGGTGACGCTTCATTTGCAACTCTTCGCTCAGCCGCATTCCCGTTCCGAGTGCGACTGTTACGATCGGCTGTAGGTGAGCGCCAGGTCCGGTCAAAGCCGCCATTAGTCTGGGCTCCTCATCCGGCAACAAGTAGCGGTAGCGGAGATTATCCAGAGTAAAGAGATCCACCTTTGAGCAAGGGTTCGATTCAGCTTTGTCGTACTTAACAGCTAAAGAATACGCCGAGCTAAGCAAGGTCAACTCACGATTGACGGTGCTGGTCGTCTCGGTGTTTTCTTTTTCGTCGGAGTGTTCAAGCGGTTGTTCTTGAACTCTTCAACCAGTCGAGCCGAAATCTCGCGCAAGGTTTTTGCTTGCAATGAGTTCTTGCTGAAGGAAAAGCGGCGCCACCGAGTTGGGACTGGACCACGTTTTTGCTGCGGCCTGGCGGCCGCGCGCGCGGCACAGGGCTGCAGCAACTTCGCTTCGATTACTTTTCCTTGTTGCTGTTCTTGTTTTTGGTAAATGGTGTAGGCCAAGGGTCGCTGCTTATATTCGATCGTGAGCTCTCCCGTGGGCCGCTCCCGCACTTCCACCTGTGCCTGCCGCATGGTGGAGGCGGAGCGCTTAGTTTTGATCTGATAGATCACGTTGTTAGGAGAGGGTCAGGTTTCAATAAGGTGCGCCGGTCGCAAAGTGTCAGTATCCAATCGAGGTCCTCTCCTTCGCCGAGCGACCGGTGCGCTGACTCGGTGGAACGCGGCGCTACCGCAAAGCGCGCATTGTAAGCCGCGATGAACTCCGGCAAGTAGCGTTGGCCTGCTCGAGTGAGCAAATACCACCTAAACGCAGTTCTTTGAAAAGCCGGCTAGCTAAGCTAGTTCCTTGTTATTTTGCGTGCCCTTCATTGTCTGAGACGTGTTTGATTGCGTTCCAGTCGATCACCGCAACCCACTGCTTCAAAGAGTCGTTGTACCGAACAACACCTTGAACTATAAGGTCGTCTGGATTGCCGGCATCATCAGCATCGTCACTGTAGAAGGTAAGGACAAGTCCATCTTTTAACTCAATGCCACTGTTGGCCAAATCTTCCATCGTTCCCCGGCATGACAGGATCAGCCGCCCTTCATCATCGACCTTGAGGAAATCAGCGTAAATTCTGATACTGTCGACCATAATTCCTAACCTCACTTATTCGGATTGCGTATAGTTGGCCTAAAAAGCTCGCTGGCCTTATTTGGCGTGATACCACATAAAGTGCAGTGAAAGTGATTCCAGCGTGTTGCACTCGGAACCACACCCCCACCTGCTGCACGTATGTTCCCGACAGTGGTTACGCCAATCTGGTTATCAGTAATGGTCTGATTGACAACAGCCGATACAGGTGAGCGAGAGCGGACATTCGGGCGACACATCATCTACGTGAGCAAATGCAAACTGGCAACCGCACCGATGGCAGTGAACAGCGAAATACCACTGCAAGAGTGAACATTAACTTATGGGCGTATCCACCACGCCAGCGGGATCGATTGAATTGATTATGGGAATATTTTGTGATCGCATGGTGTGTCCACCTTCCAATAAATCCTGCGGATTATTACGCGCTCTGTATTGTTTCCCTTCGACCAGCGCATTATTTAGTGAAGAACACAGAAACTACGTGGTTGTCCCATACGTTTTTCCACAACCAAGTCCTCGTGGTCCGTATCATCGGATATGACAATTCAAAACTCGGGTGTCATTCTCCTCCGTTTCCGGATCAAGGACACACTTAATCTCGATCTGCAGCTGTCACGGCGAAGCTCGAAAGTGGAGACCATCCCGATACGACCACCGAGCAAAACCCTTATCGTCGATAGTTATGCAAGCTGGCCTCATTTGCTCTGCGGCCGGTTCTAACACACTTTGTTCTCCGAATAACGCTAACCCGGCTTGACCGCTGGCATGAAAAAACAGCCCCGCGGCGCCTCCTATTTGATTTGTCAATGCTATATAAGACAACAAAACGGCATCAGCACTAACCGGCCCATCAAGCACCGACCGCATGTTCTTACGATGCAACCATAACCATTCCAAGCCGTACACTGCGCTAATCCATGTTCGAGTACTCCGACTGTCTTTAGGAATGAAGGAGAGTGCACTATCTTCGCCCGAAGTACTGCTCGCCAGAAGAGCAAGTAAGATCTCCGGTGCGTCTGAAGTGAGGCACGCAACTCCGGAATAGAACTTTTCGGAGAGCGAGAGGTAGTTGACAGTCCACTCTGCAAGAATGTTGCGAGCAACGGCAGGCCATTTACCAAAGGCTCGAAGGTGATCCTTCACGCGATCGGTATGCGCGCCACCATCGGTAACATGCCATACGACACATCGCAATCCTTCGAATGCGCGTAGCACTACTTCAGCATCCGGTGTCTCGAAGAACGAGAGGCTTGGTGAGCGAAGCCATAACCCCCATGGCGTGACGCTGGCCAGCCCCGGCAGAACTCTATCGTGTTCCTCAGTAATGGCAGACGAGTGGAGTTGTATGGTCATGGATTATGAAAGATATGTTTACCGTCAGCGCCATGATAGTGTGGACCCAAAACCCTTGGTGGACTTACATCCCTGAAAACGTGTCCGTGGTTGTGGTGTTCAATCGTAATCTCTTGGTTGTTTAGATCCGTAGTACGAATCACCTCGTATGGCTCTCCGTTGGGCCCTCGAAGAGTCCGCTTCTTGCCATATATGTTTTCTCTTGTGAAGTTATTAGCCCTGGAAGTAGGTACATTGTATGTTCTAAACGCTTCCCTACGAGCAGCCCTCTCAGTTACCCCGCACTGATTATGTACTAGAAGGCCGAGCGAGGAAACAAAATATACGTGTGTGTGTTCAACTTCAAAGTTGTAGACCTTGAACTTACCTTCACGCCGCTCAATGGTGTCAACGTGAACGACAATTCCATCTTTAGTCAGTAATGCGCTACCGCGTCGAAGTTCGCCCGCTACGGTCCACCCGGCACCAACAACCCAGAACGGATGTTCCAGCGTGGCCGTGATTGTCGTCTTACCAATGTGAATGTCCACCACTTCGCTCGCAACCCGCTGAAATGTTTGCGTCACGATTTGGCCTTGTGGTCTAACACTGCCGGCGTCGGTAGGTTCTGGGTCAACCGACAGTACAACATCGCCAGCACGTACTTCTTCTATCGGTTTCGTTCCTTCGGCCGTTTGAATGAGAGTGCCCGCAACAAAACAGTTTGGCCCCTTAGTAGGTCCTGGTCCCCTGCCTGCACCTGCTCTGGCGCCTCCTCGGATTCCACGTGTGAGTCCTCTGCCGATCCCTGCCAGTCCCGCGAGCAATGCGCGCCCCGCAAGTCCTAAAACAATGCCATTCGCGCATCCTTTAACCATACTCTTTATGGAAAATTTCCGACCAGAGAGCAATCCGTCGACCGCCGTGCCCAGCATTCCCAGCAGGCAATCTCCAACTATGAACTGTCCACCTGGGTCGGTAGCGTTACAAGGGCCGTTTGAGACGTAGGCGTAGAGGTTTGTATCGCCGCCACCAAAGTCGGACGGATCTTCCGAAATGAAACGCTGGAGCTTCGGACTATAGTAGCGAGCCCGGTAGTAATAGAGTCCCGTTCCGTCATTTTCTCGAGCAGTGTATTGTGAAGTGTTACTGCTCGCTGCGCCCGTGATAGTTGTGTTGCCAAACGGTTCGTAACTGTATTCCGTTTGCGTTACACCGGCGGAATTCAGCAGTGCCAATGTGGAGCCTAGACCATCCGCCAGCACCGATTGCGTACCGGCACTTTCCATCCTACTGAAGATTTCGTCAACGCCGCCCGTTAGCATGTTGGCCGAGGGCGTTCCACCAATCTGTTCCTGGACAACATTGGCGCCGTCGTACAGATAGTCAGTTGTCGTGCCATTAATAGTCGAGCGCACACGTCTCCCGAACGGGTCGTATTGGAAGTTCGCGCTAACTGCACCGGAAATTTCGACTAACTGATTGCGCGCATCCCACGTATAGGTGTTGGTTCCATCGTTTGTCAGGTTACCGTTGGCATCATAAGAAAGGGTGGCCGCACCATGTTGCGTAAGACGATTAGCCGCGTCGTAGTTAACAACTCCTAGTGGCTGCGGTAGACCAGTACGAGCAAGACTTCCGCCCACACTCTTACGGCGTCCACTCCGATCATACGAGTAGGTAATGTCGCCGATGGTTATCGAGCCGTTGCGGTAGGTAAGACTTGTTAGCTGAGAAGCAGCATCATAACCATATTCCGTCACGGTCCCGTTCGGAAGGGTGAGGGTGACGCGCCTGCCGGCATCGTCATAAGCGAAACCAACACTGGCTAGTCCCTGCGATATACTAATCAGCCGATTAGCATCATTGTAGCCGTAGCTGATTGCAGCCTGTCCTGTAACACTTTCCGTAATCAACCGTCCTATCTTGTCATACGTGAAACCGACGGTTCCCTGTGGGCTTGTCTCCGTCGCCGTTCGGGCTAGATCATCAAAAACAATTCCGATCGTTCCCGAAATTGAGTCGACTACTTGTGTAATTCGATCATTCAGATCATACGTGTAGTTAATGGTGCTCTCGTAAGTTGGACCAGCCGTAGCACCAAAGCCAATAAAAGTCGGCCGATCGAGCGCATCGTAAGCAGTTGTTGTTACCTTTGTCCTGATTGGATTTCCATTTAAATCGTATTCAAACGTTTCTGTGCTCGTGCTATCTTGCAATGAGTCTGTATAGGAGATCAGACGGTCCATGTTGTCATACGTGAAGCTTGTCGTCTGATTACGGGCGTCTTTCACAGAAAGCACGTTACCGTTACCGTCATACGTCAGTTCGGTAACAGCGCCGGAGTGTTCGATTATCTTCTTAATCTGGTTGAGCGGGTCATATTCGAAGCGGGTCCGGTTTCCACTCGCGTCTGCAATTTGAATTGTACGGCCGACTGCATCAGTAAACCGAGAGAAGGTCCGATTTAACGGATCTATCACTTGAGACAGATCGCCTCGGTCGTAAATGAATTGAGTCCTGTGCTGGAGCGGATCAGTCCTTGAAGTAACTCGGCCCTTGGTGTCGTACGTGAATGTCGTCTCATGATCCAAAGCATTGACGGCGCTTCTCAAGTTTCCGCTACTGTCATAGTTATAGGTAGTCGTGTGCTCGAGCGGATCTGTAACGGTCGCCAACTGATGGAATGCCGGGTCGTAAGTAAAAGTGGTAGTTGCGGAAGACGAGGTGCCAGCAAACTCAGTGGCGCTTATTACACCGCCCAGCGAGTCGTAGCTGAATTCCGATCTTCGTCCTAAGGGGTCAACTATTGCTAGAACAAAATTGGTTCCAGCTTCGCGCTCAACAGATACGCTTTGCTGTTGCGGCGTGCCGAATGCCGAAGTGTCCGTCAGACTGCGACCATTCGTATCAAACGTTACGCGTCGAATGTGACCGCGCGGATCGGTAAGGTCGGTTTGCACAATCCTTCCGCCACTATCGGTGGTGTAAGCAAATAGGTAAGTCGGATTATCTGTGCTGTTCGCCGGTGTGTCATCAGCGAGCGTCTGTTTGAACACGCGGCCACTCGCATCGTATTCATTGGTTAGGTAGACGATCCCGCGCGGGTCCTTAATCGTAAGCATTCGATGAACTGTGTCATAGGTGTATTCAGTGACTCCGTTGTTTGGATCAGTGACCTTCCAGAGTCGACCGCTGGCATCGTAGGTATAGCCAACGGTTCGGCCGATATTATCGGCGGCCTGCGTGATGCGAGCGCTCGTATCGTAAGTAAACTGAATCCAGCGGTTGTGAGGTGTCGTGATCCTGGTAAGTTTCTTTTCGGTGTCACGGTCCAACTGCAACACGTTGCCGTACCGGTCCTCCATTCGTAACAAAGCGCATTGCCATGGCTGGCTGGCCGTGAACCCGTCAGGAAAAACGTAAACAGTTCCGTCCGTTAACGTAAGTTTCCAGCCATCTCCGTGCGGAGTGATGCGCGATTTGAAAAATGGCCCAGGCTCCGTAAGGTTTTCGTAAACGGCATCACCCGCACCTGTCCCCGGTGAAACACGGTCATAGTGAATTCGCTCCCCATCGGCCAGAACCAGATCCTGAAAGGTGTAAGGAAAGGTATCGCCTACGAGAAAGATGTCGTAGGGATGTGAGGCGCCAATGCCAAACGCTCTCGACCGAGTGTCGTTTTGACGATAAGTTCGCGTGAGACTTATCGGGATAATATCGTGAAGCATCAGGTCCAGTTTTTGCACAACCAGTAATCCGCTCCCCAGATTGACGGGATCGCCACCCATTAATGCATCTATCAAAGCGTCCAACGGCGCAAGGGAAGGTGACCCGACCATCGCCCCGGTAAATCCATAGAGCACCACGCCTGGATCCGGCATGATCTGACGGGCGTCGGCCGTCACCGTACCTTGTCCATAGATGTACCAGCCTTTCCCAGTCGGATCGTAGTTCCAAAAGTCGATCCTTGCGCCTGGTTTGCCACCGATGAAATTCGGATAGATCAGTTGCGCCCGCGGCGGAATGATGTACGAGCCGCCCGGTTGAATCGTAAAGTAAACCGGCACATCAACTCCTCGGGGCAGTGGAAAAGGAGGTTGGTTGGTCGGAATCGGCGTGATGCTTAGTTGCGTTACATTTTGACCTTCGGTATCTCGAATCACAGTACCTGACGGAAGAATGAGTTCGAGTCCCGGAATGCGCGGATTAGTCACGACTGTACGTGACGTAGTTGGAGACGGAATCTTCTTGGCGTGCGCAACATCAAGTTTGATCATCCAGATGGTGTACTCGAGCGCCGTCGTTTTGCTGTGAGTGATTTCCACACCGACTCTGAATATGCCGTACGACCTTCCGTTATGATTGGCGGTGCGGCCATCGATGGTGAGCACCTGATGACCTGATGAAATGCCGGTCAGTAAAAATCTGCCGGTGTTATCCGTGAGCGCTGTGTTGTTACCAATGCGAAGTGTGACATTGTTTAGCGGTTTGCCATCCAGCATCAGCGTCTGTCCCGCCAATGCTGTTTCGCCTTCCTTCGCCTTTAACGGCGGAAGCGATTGCCATGGCGAGTCTTTGAACTTGCTTTTCCAGCTTCCATGAAGATTCCCTTCGTCCGGAATCCAATCCGCACTGTTGAAGTCCGCAGCGTCGTTTTCCGGTTCACCTTTGGTGGTGAAACTGACAGACGCCGGCGTGATGATCTGATTACCGGCATCCATGACTCCGGAAATGTTGATGGTGTAGCTGAGACCCGGTAGCAAAGGCTCAGCAGGTGTGACGAAAGCGAGCTTTCCGTTTTCCGCCGGCACCACTCTTGTTTTCACCGTCCCTGCCGGACCAGTGAGGACCAGCGTCTCAGAGTTGATTGTCTCGACGCGAAAAGGCTTAGAGAAGAGCAATCCGGAGAATGTATCCACCGGTACATCCCGTGCGCCGTTGCCTGGAAGCGAAGCTGTCAGGATTGGATCGCGCAGGTCAGCTTGATCGACTGAAATATTTGAAAGGCTGAACGTTCCAGCCTCGGCGTTGTACAACTCGGATGCATCTATTCGCTTCCCATCATCGCCGTTACCACCGTCGAGCAGAACATTTCCGTCGTGAAGCAGGATGGCTCGATGTTTCTGCCGTGCCGTAAACAAAGCGGACAGTGAAGTGAACGCTCGGGTCTTGAAGTCCCAAAGCAACGCTTTGTTTGACGTTGCGCCCCGGTCCAGCGAACCTCCAGTGAGGAGCACCTTACCGTCGGTCAGTAGAGTCGCCGTGTGGTATGCGCGCGCGGCGCCTTCGGACTCCGGCAGCAAGCTGAATGTACGAGTTTGAGGATCGAAAATTTCCGCGCTGCGAACAACGTGTCCTTTGTTACCAATGCCACCGATGATGATAACTCGACCATCAGGGAGCATCGTCGCGGAATGCCATGCTCGCTGGCGATTAAGTTTGTTTGGTAACAGAATCGGAGCGCCGGTACGTATGTCCGTGATCGCGGCCGTCGCAACTGACTCACCATTCTCCTCGCCGCCGATTAAGAGTGCACGTCCGTCGGCCAGCAGAGTGACAGTTTGGCCGGGCAGCAGCGCTGAAGCTTGTACCGCAGCAGCACGTGGTCGCATGATTTTTGAGCCAGCGCTTTTGGTTGTTTTGACCGGACGGTAAAGCACCTTCGTTTCGCGTGCCGGTGCAGTCAATGCCAGGCATGGACCAACGGCCAGAATAACGATCAAAGTCGCGGTGATGCACGCTGTAATTCGCCTAATCATTTTCGTTTTCCTCATTAAGGAGTGGTCAAACCAACCGTGACGGTTCCGAAAATTACCCAAGTTGATGGGTCGATGTTGATCCGGTAAACACCGTTCATCGGCAAGGTTTGTTGTGGCAGATTAAAGCTGGCGGCGAATCCGTTATGAGAAACCAGAGTGGTGCCATCAGGTTTGATTACTCTTACTGTGATGGTCCCAAACGGATTCCCCGTGATCCTGACGGTGACTTGCGCGCCTAACGTGCCGTTGAACGTTAAACTTGCATTCTGCCCTACTCGGTTGAGAGCGACAGGCACAGTTGGACCATTGATCGTAATCGGAGCTGCCACATCTTCTGATACCAACACTGTTGCGTTACCGGTATTCATGCCCGCCGGATCGACTGGGATCGTGTAGGATCCTGTTTCGGGAAGCACGAAAGTTGCCGATCCGAAACCCGATGTGAAGTTCGTGGGCGAGAGTAGTGCAGTCCCATCTGGTTTGTTGATTCCGACCGTGCCGGCGTTAGAACAACATCCGCTGGTGAGAGTCACGTCGGTCACGCCAACACTTACGAGCTGACCTACAGTACCGGTGAAACTCAGGCGCGCATTCCTTCCCGCCCTGGTAAAGTCGAGTGGCACTGCTGCTCCATTAATAGCGATCGGACTCGTCAATTCTGCTGAGAGCGCGGCGGTGATGTTTCCCGTAAACGCCTTGGCCGGGTCAATCGTAATCGCATAAGTTCCGGTTAGGGGAAGATCGAGGAGTGCGGTTCCTAATCCTATATTCGGTTGGAGACCCTGAGATGAAAGTAGTGCGGTTCCATCCGGTTTGAGGATCGCGACACTAGCTACGTTGCCACAACATACGTTACCTACTGTTATATCCTTAATACCTAAACTCACACGGTGACCGACAGTGCCGTCGAAGGTAAGACGAGCGTTTTGTCCTGCGCGCGCGAAATTTAAAGGCAGCACAGCTCCGTCTATGCTGATCGGAACGACCCATTCCTCTGATAACGTCACCGTCATATTACCGAGGCCCGGGTCAATCGTGATCGCGTATTGTCCGGTTTCGGGAAGCACGAGCACAGGCGAGCCCCATCCTTCTCCGAGAAAGGAAGTCGGTGAAAGCAGTGGTGTGCCGTCGGGGTTGTAGATAGCTGCCGAGCCCACCGGCGCGCAGCATGGACTGCCAATCGTTATTCCGCTCAAACCGAGAGTTACTCGCTGGCCTGCTGTTCCTGAAAAAGTTAAGCGAGCATCCTGCCCCGGGCGGTTGAAGATGAACGGCACTGGTGCGCCATTAATGCTGATCGGAACTGCTAACTCTTCCGATAGCGTAACCGTAACGTTACCGGTATACGTTAGAGCAGGATCAATTGTGATCTCATAGGTTCCCGTTACCGGAAGTTGCAAGACTGCTGAACCCCACCCTCCCTGCATAAAGCCAGTTGATACAAGCAAGGCCGTGCCGTCTGGTTGGTAGATCGCGCTTGCGCCTACGGGTGTGCAACATGGATTCCCCAGGGTTATGCCACTCACACCCAAGTTGATGCGCTGGCCTAAGGTCCCGGAGAAGGTCAGGCGAGCATTCTGCCCTGCGCGGTTGAAGTTCAGAGGTACTGTTGGTCCATTGATACTAATCGGAACTACCAACTCTTCTGCGACTGTGACTGTGACGTTCCCGGTAAGTTGGTCCACAGGATCAATCAGGACCGCGTATGTTCCCGTTAACGGAAGTTGAAGGACTTGCGATCCCCATCCCTCCTGCATGAAACCTGTCGGTGAAAGGAGCGCAGTGCCGTGGGTTTGTAAATCGCAGCCGCCCCAACGGGCGTGCAACATGGACTACCAAGTGTTACTCCACTCACGCCCAGAGTTACACGCTGGCCGGCGGCGCCCTCAAAAAGGAGCATAGCAATCTTGCCACCCGTGCCGATCGTGATTGGGACTACGTCGCCGATTGAGATTCTTCCAGTAACCAGAATTGCAGATGCTGTGTGTCCTGGCGGCGGCACGAAAAAGTCATCCGTGCTGACTACACTGCCTTCAGGAGACTGGACCGTTATCCGGCCTGAGGCCGCCGTTGACGGCACGGTTGTGGTTAATGAACTGGTCGTACCGGCAGTAACATCAGAATCACCACGATTGAATTTGGTCTTGTTGTTATAAAAAGTCGGATCGAAGTTGGTTCCGCTGATTACTACCGATGTTCCTGTCGATCCGCTGGTCGGATTAAAACTACTGATCGTTGGAGCCGAGCTGCCAATGACAAAGGCGGTATTGCTGACTCCAGTGCCCAATGGCGTAGTCACACTGATCGGTCCGGTGGTGGCCCCGGGAGGTACAGTGGTGACGATGTGAGTCTTACCAACCGAAGTTACTGTGGCAGCGACACCATTAAACGTGACTGTATTCTGGCCGGGTGTGGCACTGAACCCGGTCCCGAAAATCGTAACCGCAGCGCCTGGCCCCCCGCTGTTGGGCGTGAATTCGATGATGGAAACGGTTGCTGAGCTTCCGCGAGAGATGGATAAGAGATTACCGACATCATCATAGGCGTAAGACACCTTTTCGGACGCGGTGACTACGCCCGACAGTCTCCCCAGTTCATCATGGACGTAGGTAATTTCACCGGGTGCATCAACCGCAAGGCTTTTATTAGCTGTGGTTGTTAGGTTCGGACCAATAACGATACTGCTCTGCGTCACAGCTTCATATCCTGTAGCTGACACACGCATGTCATAGGTCCCGGTGTTCAGGGTCGAGATGGTGTAACTGCCATTCGCTCCGCTCGTGGAAGAGCTAAGGACGACACCGCCTTGCATGACCTCGATCAGCGCTCCATTGATGGGAGAGCCGTTGCCCGTCTGCGTGATCGTTCCCGCGAGCGATCCGGTAGTGCTTACTGCGAAGTTGACTCCATTACTTGCTATCGCATTGACCGTAACAACCACGGCTCCGGTGGTCACACCCGCAGGTGCAGGAACGGAGATACTGGTATCGGTCCATGTCGTAGGCTGCGCGGTAACGCCGTGAAAGGTGATCGTGCTTGCTCCCGGCGTGATACCAAAACTGCTACCGAGAATAGTCACTGCGGTCGTAGCACCACCGGCGTTTGGATTTACACTGTCTATTTTCGGAATCGCGGTGAAATTTGCCGGGAAGCTCGGCAACCCGTTGACTGTGACCACAACCGGTCCGGTTGCGGCGGGAGGCACTGGAACGGAGATACTCGTAGTGGTCCAGCTAATTGGTGTAGCAGTGATACCGTTGAAACTAACAGTGCTCGATCCCTGAGTGGCGCCAAAGCCGCTGCCGGCAATCGTCACATCGGTGCCGACGGTAGCTGCGTCTGGAGCGACGCTGCCTATTTGTGGAATGACGTTGAAGACTGGTCCGTTGCTGGCATTTCCACCGACTGTAACTACTACCGGACCTGTGCTTGCTCCAGCCGGCAGCGTCGCGTTAATGGCATTTTCATTCCAGACGGTTGTAGCTGCCGTCACGCCATTAAACGTGATCGTGCTGGTTCCTTTCGTCGCTCCGAATCCGTTTCCATTGATGGTCACTTGACTACCAGTGGTGGCGGACGCGACATACGTCCCGAACGTGTCGGAGATATGGTTAATCTTTGGATTAACCGCGAAGGAAGAGCCATTACTCGCCAGGCCATTTACCCTGACCACCACCGATCCTGTGATTGCAGATACAGGCACCATTGCGCTGATGGTTGTATTGCTCCAGGCAGTTACCGTCGCCAGCCGATTCTGGTTGAAAGTTACTGTGCTCGTTCCCTGACTAGCACCAAACCCGGTGCCCGTAATGGTTATTAAAGAACCGATTGTCGCGGCACCGGGTGTAAGGCTACTGATCACCGGAACGGGAATTGGAAGCGGAACTGTAATCTGAGAGTCGTAGTTTCCGTTTTGCGTTCCTTCGATGTTCAATTCTGCAAAATTGTTTTGAGTGGATTTGGCTGTGAGGTTTATCCCAACCCATAGATAAAACCGATCATTGACACCCATGGAAACATTGGCAGGCACTGTTCCGGTCAGGGTGTATTTGGTTATGGTCGTCGAGAGTTGCGTTGCGCCTGTAATCACTCCGAGTGAAGGCCCACCAGAAGAGTTGAGATTGATCTTCACGCGAGGAAACATTGTTCCGGCGGTCGCAGTTTTCCGCATCCATAAGTCTACCGAAATCGTCGAGCCGGCAGGAATGATTCCCGATGCATTGGGAATTTGATTCTGCGTGTCGAATTGCTGGATGAGGTATTCACCTATGGCGACACCCTTCAAATTCGCGGTCTGTACGGCAAGAATCGCGGCGTCCGGCGGAGCCGTTTTTAGCTGAAAGTGGCTCGGCGTAGTCGATGCTTCCCGATGCAACCGGTACGTGACGCTCTGAGCTTCCGCCGTCACAAACGTGATGAGGCTCAACAGAAAGGCCACGAGGAACGGAAGACGGATGTGCGAATACACCTCACAATGAGTGAAGGTTGCCATAGCACTTGGCTCCTTGGGAGTTGAATCACCGCCACATCTGCATTTGAGTTTCGGTTACGAAAACCGAACTGCCACGCAGCTGTTCCCGGTGGAAGTGTGTTTTCTAATCAGCGTGACTCTCCGCTAATTGCGGAGCTTGGAGCTCGGAGGAACCACCTTATGCGGGAAAGTGATTCTTAGTTAATGTTCAAACGTTAGAGTTCAATGAGACTCTGAGCTTAGAGGTTACAATTGGAATGCGGGGAGATGCGCACACATATTCGAGTCGGGCTGAACTCTACTCGCGCCACTCTTGGTTGTCAATGGATCCATCGTAATATTTTCTTAACGCGAGATTCCGAGTGGCCCAGTAAACGATTGTCTCTTGCGGCATGAGACCACGACTCGCTGGTGTCTAGAAGTCACGAATGCCAGTCCGTTGAGTAACTTCGCAACTCTGCCCTCGCCCCAGTTGTAGCAACGCATTCGCAGGTGCTGTCGCTGTCGCGCTCGTTACTTCCGTGTGCTACTTCCACGGCGTAGATCGCCGGATAAACCACAAGTCCCATGACGAATGCCGTCAACATTCCAAGCGAACAACTGCCGAGGCTCAGTAGGCGTGGCTTTAACGCAGATCGTGCGGGGAATTTCTCAATCGGAAGTCTTCGCGCGAGTTGGACATGAAGTATAATTTCTGCGCTCAGAACTTTCTCCCGTAACTCAAACACATCAACAATGTTCACCTCAAAAGGAGGATCTATGAAATTTCTGCGAGCATCAGTAATTGCGATCGCCTTTGCCGCGGTCTCCATCGGGTTTGGGTACGCCCAATTTGTCGCCAAGGCCACAAACAACGCACCTGAAACGCCGGCGTTCTGCGCCAAGTGCGGCGACGGACAATGCCAAAAGTCATGTGGTGAAAACGCGCAGACCTGTCCACGAGACTGTGGCGGCGGCGTCCCTCAGACCAGTTATCGCTGAGTGAAGGCGTTTCTCACGTTCAACAGAAAAGGCTGCGTGGTGCAGCCTTTTCTCCCAATGAAATGCGACCTCTTACATAAGTATCATAGCGACGCGCGACGCAACCTTAATGCATTCGCGATCACAGAAACTGAACTAACGCTCATGGCGGCCGCAGCCATCATCGGATTGAGCAACAAGCCAAAGAACGGATAAAGAACACCTGCTGCGATAGGCACTCCTGCAGCGTTGTAAACGAACGCAAAGAACAGGTTCTCCTTTATGTTCTTCATGGTTGCGCGGCTCAAACGTATTGCCCTCACGATGCCTCGCAAGTCTCCTTTAACCAAGGTGACACCAGCGCTCTGCATTGCCACATCCGTGCCTGTACCCATCGCGACACCAACATTCGCCTGGGCAAGCGCCGGTGCATCGTTGATGCCGTCTCCGGCCATCGCCACCTTACGACCTTCAGCCTGATAGCGCTTAACGATTTCGGCCTTTTGGTTGGGCAGCACTTCCGCGGCGACCTCGTCGATACTGAGCTTTCGAGCCACAGCCTCGGCTGTAGTTCGGCTGTCGCCAGTCAGCATCACAATCTTGATGCCCTGCTGGTGGAGTTGATCAATAGCCTCGGGTGTACTCGCCTTAACAGGATCCGCTACTCCCAACAACCCGGCAGGTTTCCCGTCAACGATCACAAACATCACCGTTTGTCCTTCGGCACGATAGGTTTCAGCTCTCGCGGCGAGTTCACGCGGATCCGTTCCAGCTTCTTCGACCAAAGCACGATTGCCGAGTGCGACCGAGTGGCCGTCGACTGTTCCTTTAACACCCTTTCCGGTAATGGAATCAAACGCTTCAACTTTCACCAGGTCGACCCCGCGCTCCTCTGCGCCGGAAACGATCGCGGCCGCAAGTGGGTGTTCACTGCCACGCTCGAGACTTGCCGCTAAGCGAAGTAGTTCCTTCTCGCTGCCTTGCAGAGGTACTACCGTCACGAGTTTCGGTTTGCCCTCAGTCAACGTGCCGGTCTTATCAACAACGAGCGTGTCGATCTCGCGAAGCACTTCGATCGCTTCAGCGTTCTTGAACAAAACCCCTGCCTGCGCACCTTTGCCTGTAGCAACCATGATTGACATGGGCGTCGCCAACCCCAGCGCACAAGGACACGCGATGATCAGAACGGCGACCGCGTTGATAATCGCGTAAGCCATGCGCGGCTCCGGACCAACCGTCGCCCACACTACGAACGTAATGATCGCGATGAGTATTACGGCCGGAACGAAATAAGAAGAAACGACGTCAGCGAGCTTTTGAATAGGCGCACGACTGCGTTGCGCGTCCGCAACCATCTGTACGATCTGCGACAACAACGTCTCTGCACCGACTCGCTCCGCGCGAATCACCAGTGAACCCGTGCCATTAACGGTTGCGCCGATCACTCGATCGTACGGTTTCTTTTCGACCGGAATGGGCTCACCAGTAACCATTGCCTCATCCACTGAGCTCGTTCCTTCAACAACAACGCCGTCCACAGGAACCTTCTCGCCTGGTCGAACACGCAACAGATCACCCTTCATGACCTGGTCGAGCGGCACGTCTTGTTCAGTCCGGTCTTTCGCGATCCGGCGCGCAGTCTTCGGTGCCAAACCTAGAAGTGACCTGATTGCAGCGCTCGTCGAACTTCGCGCTTTGAGTTCGAGAACCTGGCCCAACAGCACGAGCGTGGTGATAACTGCAGCGGCTTCATAATAGACCGGCACGTTGCCCGCATGATCACGAAATGAGTGTGGAAAGATTTCCGGGAAGAGTGTGGCGACGACGCTGTAAAGATAAGCCACACCGACGCCCAGCCCGATGAGCGTGA
>DASTQB010000266.1:0-5040 GCA_035761985.1 Pyrinomonadaceae bacterium | reverse complement strand
GATCTCGTGCCACTTGCCACGCGGACGATCGCCTTTTGCCTGGTAGGCGAGCGTGTAGAGCGTTCGCAAATTCGCCGCAACTTCACGATAAAGCTGGGCCATGTATTGCAATCGATTGATCTCGTTCAAACGTCCGCCCGTACGATCCGCGAGCGATTGCAAACGTGCACGCGCCGCTGCATAGATCCCGATGATGTTCGGCGTCGGCATCGGCAGCCTCTTCGGATCGCCTGACGGCAATGCAAGCGGATAAATCGTCACGCCCTGTCGATCTGCCGACTCGAGCACCGCATTCAACTCCGCACTCTGATCCGGTTTGATCGTCGCGAGTGCTTCCTCGTCAGTTTGCGCCTTCGTCAAACTCGCCCGATCCGAATTGCGGAGATGCGTGTCCAGCCCATCGGTAAGCACGACGATCGCTTTGCGTCGCTTGCCTTCCTTCTCCAGCTCCTTCAACGCATATCGCAACGCTTTGTAAAAATGCGTCTCACCCTGGCCGTTCGCAATCTCGATCGCGTATGCAGTCTTTCCACGATCGACAGAAAACCCGCTCAGCGACTTTACTTCTGCATTGAACTGAATAACCGAAACGCGATCCTCGGGCGCAAGCGCGTCGAGAAAACGCTGGGTCGCGAGTTTCAACTGCGGCCGGAAGTTAATCGTCGAGCCCGACATGTCGAGCAACAACACGAGGCTGAACGGCGCCTGGGCGGGTTCAAAGAGCTCGATCGACTGCTTCACTCCATCTTCGTAAACCACGAAGTCGTTTCTGGTCAGCGAAGTCACCGCCCGGCCCTGCTTGTCGACGACGCCGATGTTTAACTGCACGAGCGACGTGTCTGTGCGAATGATCTCGTCCGGATCCTGCGCTCGCGCGGAAACGACGGCAAATACAGCAAAAAACGCGACAAACAAAAGTAATTGAACGAGTTTTGGGTATCGCATGAATAAATCGGCCTGCAAAGTATGCCCGCGCGTGATTTCTTTTTCAAACGTGCTGATTTCGGACGCCCGCGCGGGCGAATCGGTTGCTTTGCGGGAATGGTCTATAATGCGGGAACTTTGTCGTTCCTCACGAGTTACCGTCCAAACTTTTGTGCCGGATGGCGCCGCGCGATTGCCGCTATAGCGCTGGTGATTTTCGGGATGTTGATTGGGCGGATCTCCAAGCGCGATTCACCGCCGATCGTGATTCAGAGAACAATTGATTCAGCAGTGCCGGGCGCATCAGCGACGCCGGTTATCGAGGAGAAAGTTTATACGTGTGGAGCGAGGACGAAGAAGGGTAAGCCTTGCTCGCGGCGCGTGAAGCAGCCAGGGCGCTGCTGGCAACACAAAGGCTAGCTGTGATTTACAAGATTTGCAGGATTGACAAGATTAATCCTGTCAATCCTGCTCATCGTGAAATTCTGTTAGTTGCTCCTCGAAGTGGAGCGGCGGTCGTCCGTCTTGACCGGCGGCGCTGGTTTCGGCGGCAGCTTCACTGGCTGTTTCAGCTTCGCCATCACCTCAGCTATCGCACGTTCGAGTTGCGGATCCTTTCCGGCAATCACTGACTGCGGATCGTTATCAACTTCGATATCCGGATCCACACCATAACCTTCGATGATCCACTCGCCGTTCTTGTTCGTGAACCCAAACTCAGGAACGTTCACGACACCGCCGTCGATCAGTTGCCCGCGGTTGGTAATTCCCACAACACCACCCCACGAACGCTTGCCGATCAGTGGTCCAAGTCCGGCCTCGCGAAACATCGCCGGGAAGATGTCGCCGTCTGACGCAGAATTCTCGTCCAGCATCGCAGCCATTGGTCCAATGAACACGCCATCGGGATACGTGTTTGCCTCGTCGTTGGTCCTCGAATAGTTGAGGGCCAGCACCTTTCGCCGCAGTCGCTCGATCAACATGCGGGAGACGTTGCCGCCGCCATTCGCGCGAACGTCGACGATCAAGCCTTCCTTTTTAAGCTGCGGGTAGTACGACTTGATGAACTCGCGAATTCCGTTCGCGCCCATGTCGGGAATGTGCAGGTAACCAACGCGGCCGTTCGTCGCCTTGCTTACCTTCTCGCGGTTGTGCTCGACCCAATCGAGATAGATCAGGTTTTGCTCGTCCGTGATCGGGCGATACGACACAGTGCGCGCGCCCTGCATCGACGGAGTCTTGTTGACTGTTAACTGCACCGGGTTGTCGGCTTTGTTTCGCAGCAGACGATACGGATCGTCATTCGCTTTCAATTCTTCGCCGTCAATCGCGAGCACGTAATCGCCGACGCTGACGTTCACGCCCACTTCCGTCAACGGCGAGCGATAAATGTCTTCGGAATTTTGGCCGGTGAAGATTCGCGAGATGCGATAACGTCCGGCCTGCTGGTCCAACTCAAAACGCGCGCCGGGCAGTCCGTAACGCGGGCGCGGCGGAGTTTGAAAATCACCACCTTCGATGTACGCGTGTTGCACCGTCAGCTCGGAGATCATCTCGCTGATGACGTAGTTGAGATCCGAACGATGGGCCACGTACTTCAGCATCGGCTTGTACTGCTCGCGCAGCGCGACCCAGTCGAATCCGTGCATGTTGGAAACGTAGAACCAGTCGCGATAACGTCGCCAAACTTCATTGAAGATCTGGTTCCACTCTTCCTGCGGCACGCGATCGACATACAAGCCTGAGGTCGACACGGCCTTGCGCGATCTCTCGCCCTGCGGCGTGGCGTCGTAAAGGTTCCAATTCTGTCCCTGCGCTACCAGCACTTTCGAACCATCGTCGGAAAGGACGTAACCACGCATGTCGTCGACAAGCGTCGTTTCCTTGCGGTCCTTCATCGCGTAGATACGCAACGACGGAGTGCGATCGCCCTGGCGGCCGTAGTAACCGGCACCACCAACGACGTAAAGCAGGTGTCCCGCCTTGGCTGACAGTCCGAAGTAGTTTTCTGCTCCGACGGGAACGCGCGCGACGCGTTCTGCAATGCCGTCGAAGTCGATCGTCATCGTTGCGGGCGGCTTCGGCGCTGCGTCGGGTTTCGGCGACTCGGCCGGAGCTGCGGGTGAAGGCGTTTCCGCGGGTTTGTCAGCCGCAGGTGAGCCAGCGGGTTTCGGTTCGTCCGTCTTCGAGATTGTCACTTCGTCACTCTCAGGCGGAAACGGATGCTTCACGTCTTTACGCAACGCCAGCGCGTAGATGTAAGTCGGGCGATTGGTTGCGAAGTTGAACTCGATGTTCGAAAGCTGCGGCGCAAACTCTCGATCGCTGAGGTAGTAGAGATAGTTGCCCTGCGGATCCCACGCGGGATTGTAGGAGTTGAAGAAATCGTCGGTGACACGGCGCAGTTGCCCGTCAGTCGCACTCCAGATATAGACCGACGAAAACTGGTTCTGATTCGCCATCGTGAACGCGAGGAAGTTTCCTCGTGGCGACCATGTGTAATCGCGAATCTGACCGCGCGGCGTGTCGGTC
Organism: Pyrinomonadaceae bacterium; assembly: GCA_035761985.1. Taxonomy (GTDB): domain Bacteria; phylum Acidobacteriota; class Blastocatellia; order Pyrinomonadales; family Pyrinomonadaceae; genus PSRF01. Next base: position 1,584 of record DASTQB010000266.1, on the reverse strand, counting down.
ACTTCAAGAATCTTGCGATCGGCGAGCGTGAGAACGTAAAGCTTTCCGTCCTTGTCGCTGAACGCGATTCGCTTTCCGTCAGGCGCCCATTCCGGCCCGTATCGCATGGCCGTGCCGCCGTTTGTGATCTGCTCGGCAGGTTTCGAACCGTCCTGCGGTACGAGATACAGCTCTTCCTCGCCGCTCTTGTCCGAGATGAACGCGATCTGCGAACCGTCAGGCGACCAGGCGGGCCACTTGTCATGCGCGCCCGATGAATCCGTCAAGTTTCGCGTTGGTCCTTTTTCAATCGGCGCGGTGAAGATGTCGCCGCGTGCAGTGAACAACGCGCGCTCACCTTTCGGGCTCAGTCCAACTGACTCGATCAGATTTCCTGCCGCCACGCGACTCGGCCTGCGCGAATTGCCTTCGTCAGGAACGTTGATCGAGATCGGCGTGCTCTTCTTCGTCTTTGCATCGAGCACCTGAAGCTCGCCGTTCAACTCGTAAACGATCTGGCCTTCGTTGTCCGAACTGGGCCAACGTACGTCCCACGGCCTGTTGCTCGTGACCTGCGTGGTCCTGCCGTTCGCGGTGCTGTACGCGTAAAGGTTGAAATGCCCGTCGCGATCTGAGTTGAAGAAGATCGTATCGCCAATCCACATCGCATCGCGAGTGGCTCGCGGGCCTTCGGTGATGCGCTTCGCAGCGTTAGTCTTGAGATTGAAGATGTAAAGCTGGTTTGCCTGGCCGCCGCCGTAGCGTTTCTCGGAACGGAAGTCGCGCGACTGCGGCGAGTAGACGATCTCGTCGTTGTTAGGCGACAAGTCACCCGAACCTGCGGTCGGCATCGCAAACGCGGTTGCCGGACCACCGTCGACGGAGACTGAATACAAGCGAGCGATGGGAAGCGACCATGAGTCGCGCTGTGAGCGGAAAATGATCCGTTTGCCGTCGCGGCTCCAGCCATACACCTGGTTGTCCCAGCCCCAGCGGGGTGCGAGCGGGCCGCGTGCGGGATAAAACGTCAGTTGGCGTGGTTCACCGCCTGATGTCGGCACGACGTAAACCTGCTCGTCGCCGTCGTACTGGCCGGTGAAAGCGATCCACTTTCCGTCAGGAGAGAATTTCCCGAAAAGCTCGACGCCGGGGTGCGAGGTCAAACGCACGGCTGAACCGCCGGTTGACGGCGCGGTCCAGAGATCTCCGGCGTAAGTGAAGACTACGCGGTCGCCCCGGATGTCGGGGAATCGCAGCAACTTGGTTTGCGCGAACGCCGCGGTTGAGAGGATGGCGACCGCTACGATCATCAAAGCGCCGCGTTTGAAATATGTAAACAAGGGAATCCCTCCTAAAATTGCCGCGAATTTACGCGAATGACACAGATTGATTCGTGTAAATCCGTGTAAATCCGCGGCTATATATTCTTATTTTCGATTCTTGAATGCTTCGTTCAATTCCGTGTGTCTACTGCTTAACACCACCGGACGCCCATCTATGAACAAATATCGTATGCGGGTGCGAATTTCGAGCAGATCGCCGTCGGTAACGACGAGATTCGCCATCTTTCCCACCTCAATTGACCCTAAACGGTCTGCAACATTC
>DASTQB010000265.1:0-31192 GCA_035761985.1 Pyrinomonadaceae bacterium | reverse complement strand
GATCTCAATACGGCGATCCGGAATGGAACGAGTTACACGGGTGCGGGACAGTTAGACAGTGCTTCGCAGACCGCGATCCTGCGGCCGCAGGGACAACTCGAGAATGCCGAGCAGTACGGAAATCTGATCGTCGGCGGCTCGAACAACGCGCCTGTTTACCTGCGCGACGTTGCGACTGTAAAAGAGTCGGTGCAGGACGAACGCGTCAACATGCGTTTTTGGGTGCGTGGACGTGACGTGCCGACTGCGACTGTGATCGTTGCGGTTAATCGCCGCGCTGGTGCGAACGCGGTTGAAGTGTCGAAGTCGATACACGATGTTTTGCCGCTCATCAGCACGGAGTTGCCGGGCTCGATCAGCATCATGCCGATTTACGATCGTTCGGCGAACATCGTCCACTCAGTCGCTGACGTGCAGATGACGCTCATCATCGCGTTTGTGCTCGTGGTGATCGTGATCTTCGCGTTTCTCGGTCGAGTGACTGACACGTTGATCCCGGTCGTCGCGTTGCCGTTGTCGCTGCTGATCACGTTCATCGCGATGCGTGCGATTGGCTACAGTCTCGACAACCTGTCGTTGATGGCGTTGACACTCGCGATCGGGTTCCTTGTCGACGATGCGATCGTCTTTCTCGAAAACACGGTGCGCCGCATGGAACGTGGTGAACAGCCGTTTGAAGCAGCAATCAACAGCGCGAAAGAGATCAGCTTCACGATCATGTCGATGACGATCTCGCTCGCTGCGGTGTTCATTCCGTTGCTGTTTATGACGGGGCTCGTGGGAAGAATCTTCCGCGAGTTTGCAGTGGTAATCGTGATCGCGATTCTTGCTTCGGGGTTAGTGTCGCTGACTCTGACGCCGCTGATGTGCGCGCGCATGTTGAAAGAGCGTGGCCACGGTTCGAAAAAGACGTGGGCAGAGCGCGTCATCGGTGGAATCGAGAAGCGGATACTTGGTTTTTATGGCGGATCGTTGTGGTGGTTTTTGCGACATCGCTGGATCTCGGCGGTGATCTGGGTTGTCTGTTTGGCGGGAACGATCTGGCTGTTCATGCTCGTGCCCAAGACCTTTCTGCCGCCGGGAGACAGTGGCGTGATCTTCGGCGCGTTTATCGCCGCTGAAGGATCGTCGCCGAAACAGATGCGTGAGTACCAGGATCGCGTCGATCAGATGTTGCACGAGGATCCGAACGTCATTACTGACTTCACGATGACCGGCGCCACCGGGTTTCTTGCGTCGAACCAGGGAATCACGTTTACGTTCATTGGCCCACCTGAGAACCGCAAGCCTATCGCCGAAGTAACCGCGGAACTCATGGGCAAGCTCAACACGATCCCGGGCGTCATGACGTTCCTGCGGCCGTTTCCCGTGCTCGAGATCAGCACCGGTGTGACGAACCAGAACCAGGGGCAATATGCGTTCACGGTCTCGGGTGCGAATCCGAGTCAGGTTTACGAAGTCGGGCAACAGTTAATGGGCAAGCTGATGCAGTATGAAGGCTTCCTGACCGTTTCGTCTGACTTCTACAACAACACACCGAACCTGAACATCGACATCCGTCGCGATCAGGCGAAGACTTACGGCGTTTCCGAAGCGCGAATTTTGACGCTGCTGCGCAACGCCTACTCGCAAAACTATCTCTACCTGATCAAGAAGCCCGAGGATCAGTATCAGGTCATTCTCGAGATGGACGACTCGGTGCGCGAGAATGCTGAGGACCTCTCGTTGCTCTACATCAAGTCGGATGACGGGCAGAGACTTGTGCCGCTCAGTGAACTCGTGACGTGGAAACAGACACTTGGACCACAGGTCGTCAATCACCTGAACCAGTTCACGAGCATGACGCTCTTCTTCAACCTGAAGCCCGGCGTCGCGCTCGGTGATGCAACTGATTACATCCAAAAGTCGGCGGCTGAGATCGTGCCGCCGGGCGTGCGCGCGGAGCTGCAGGGTGAGGCGTTGACATTCAGCCGGACGGTCACGAGTTTGACGATCCTGATGGGCCTCGCGGTGTTTGTGATGTACGTGATTCTCGCGATCCTTTACGAGAGTTACGTTCACCCGTTGACGGTGCTTTCAACACTTCCGACAGCGCTCGTCGGTGGTTTGCTGACGCTGATCGCGTTCGGCGCGGAGGCGTCGCTGTATGCGTTCGTCGGCATGTTCATGTTGATGGGCATCGTAAAGAAGAACGGAATCATGATCGTCGACTTCGCACGAACTCGTGTCGAGCAAGGCGAGGCTGCTGACAAGGCGATTCACGATGCCAGTATGGACCGGTTCAGGCCGATCCTGATGACGACGCTGGCCGCGGTGTTTGGCGCGGTGCCGATCGCGTTGGGTTATGGCGCGGATGGATCGTCGCGACGGCCGCTCGGGTTAGTCGTGGTTGGTGGTTTGATCGTTTCGCAGTTCATCACGCTTTACATCACGCCGGTGATCTATCTTTACCTGGAGGAGTTTCAGGAAAAGGTTTTGGATCGCTTTTCGTTCTTCCGCTCGCGCCGCCCGCGCGTGGCGCTATCAGAACCGTCGGTTGCTTCTGAATCCGTATCATCCTGATCATCCTGTAATCCTGTCAGCTTGTTTTACAGGATTTCAGGATGTAAAAGATGAACACGATGCCTAACGAATCCGAACTCGAACCAAACACCACCGGAACCGCCGAACTCATCGTTGGACCACAGGATCTCGCCAGCTCAATCTCATCCGAAACCGGCGATGCGTTTCCCGACGTCTTAGCCACCGCGCGCATGGTTGCGCTCATGGAGATCGCTGCCTCGCGTGTGCTCAAACCGCTGTGTGGCCCAGGCGAGTTGTCGGTCGGCGTCACAGTCGATATAACTCACACCGCACCAACACCGCCGGGCGCAAAAGTCACTGCCACCGCCCGTTACACCGGTCGCGAAGGTAAACTCTACATATTCGAGATCAGCGCCGCAGATCCGGGCGGCGAAATTGGTCGCGGCACGCACAAGCGGGCAATTGTCACCAGTGAACGACTGCAGAGCGGCGCAGCGAAACGAGTTTCTTAATCCGCGTCATCCGCGTCATCCGTGTACCGGCTTTCCAGCGCTCTCGTGATCTCTGTTGGGTCAAGATCCGCCGAAAAAATGATCGGCTCACCGAACGTCACCGACACCGTCCCCGGTCGAACAAAAAACTGCCGCTTCTGTTTCAGTTCGAAAAGACCACGAAGCATGATCGGGACGATCGGCACATTGAGTTCCGATGCGAGCAGCCCGATCCCCGCTCGAAATGGTTGTAATCGCCCGTCTTTTGTTTCTGTCCCTTCCGGAAAGATCAGAACGCTATAACCACGATCCATCGCCTCACCTGCATAAGCAAAGCTCTGGCGAAATCCACTCTGACGCGGGAGAGAGAAGACGTTGAAGAGTCCTGCTCCGAGTGCGTACTTCACCTTCTCGTTCTGGCGCCAGTCGCGCAGCATCTCGCCAGCCATCGCGATCGCCAGGCGCAGGCGCCAGCGAAACGGCAACGCCGAAAGAATCAGCGGCGCATCGACGTGCGTGACGTGGTTTGAAATAAACAGCACCGGGCCTTTCACTTTGCTCAGCCGCTCCGCGCCCACCACGCGCACGCGGCACATGATCCAGCTCAAAGGCAGCAGGAACAGGTGATAGACAAGCGGCCGGATCAACGTCATCGGAAAACGCATGGCCCAGCGTGGATACGGATACGCAACTGCCGACGATCGTCCTTCGCTGACGATGCGCTCCACGTCGGCAACTGTAGTGGCTTCGGTGATCGCGGCTTCATCCAACTCGATCTGGTACTGATCTTCCAACGCGCTCAACAGTTCAACTCGTCCGAGTGAGTCGAGCTTCAGATCGCCTGAGAGACTGGCAGAAAGTGACAGGCCGTTTGATCGTGTACCAGTGATGCGATTGATCACCGGCAGGCTCAGCGGCGCCGCACCGTTTGTTGGAGCGGCTTTCTTCTCGTTACCAACCATCGACTGCACAGCTTCTGCGAGCTGTCCCTTCATGACTTTTCGCGTGCCGGTCGTGCGTGGGAAATCAGCCTTGGGCCACACGATCCAGTGTCGAAGACGTTGAAACTCCGCCAGCGACTCGTTTGCACGCTGCACTGCCGCCTTCACGTTGGCACCTTCTGCGTGCGGAATCAGCACTGCAAGTGCTTCACTTCCGTTTGGTCCAAACGGAATCACGGCGCTCGCTTTGATCTCCGGCTGTCGATCGAGCACGGCTTCGAGGTCGGCCGGATAGATGTTCAGTCCGGCAGCGGTAACGATCGTCTCTTTGCTTCGTCCACGAAAGTAGATGTTTCCGTTTGGTCCAACTTCGCCGATGTCGCCCGTGTGAATCCAACCCTGCTCGTCGGCAATGGGTTGAATGCTGCCGCTCCAGTAACCCGGCGACACGTTGTCGCCGCGCACGAGGATCTCGCCCGTTTCACTCAGCTTCAACTCCTGCCCCTTCACCGGCTTTCCGATCGAGCCGCGGCGGGTGCGAAACGGATGCGAGAGACTCGTGAGTGAAGCAGTTTCAGTCATGCCGTAGCCCTGGATGACTGCATAGCCGAGACGTCGCCAGAAACTCTCAGTCTCGCTTTCGAGTGTCGCGCCGCCGGTGACGAACGCCCAGAAGCGCCAGCCGAAGCGACGGCGAGCACGCCGGAACGTCCACCAGTTTTTCAGGAAGTGATGATCGTCGGCAGTGGCGAGTTTGTCCGCGGGTACTTCGCTTTCGACTTTCTCACGCAGCGTCTCGAGCACACGCGGAACAGTCACTACGACGTTGATCCGTTGCTTCTTGACGACGGTGACGATCTCCGACGGCTTGTACGACTCGCGAAAGTAAACTTCAGCGCGCAGGATCTGCGGGATGAAGATCCCCATCAACTGTCCGAACACGTGGCTCAACGGCAGCAGACACAGGAGCCGCAACGGATGTACGAGTCGTTCCCAGCGCGCGTACTTCTGAAACTCTTTTTCGATCGGCGCAAGGTTCGCCAGCAGGTTGCGGTGCGTTAGACAGACGCCTTTCGGTTCGGCAGTCGTGCCGGAGGTGAAGACTACTTCGACGAGATCCGTGGCGTTGACCGCCGGGCGTGGGTACGGTTCGTCTGAGTGAACACGGATTGTCTCGGAAAGCGTGCTTAACGATAAATGACCGATAGGGAAAGCAGATTGTTGCTGATCGGAGAGAAGCAGTTTTGCGGAGACCTGTTGTTGAACTCGCGCGGCGAAGTCGGGCGTCGATTTGAGATCGAGCGGCACGATCACCGCGCCGCGCAACAGGCACCCGTAGAACGCCGCGATCCACTCGGGACTGTTCTCACTCCAAAACAGCACGCGGTCGCCGGCGCCGATGCCGCGCGACTCGAGCTCACGAGCAAACTGAAACGCCGTCGATGCGATACGCTCGTAAGACCAGCGCGAGAGCCGGAGTCCACGCCAGTGGACTACCGCCGTCTCGTCGCCGAGTGCGACGCAATCGTCGAGAAAACTGAGTAACGTTTCCCGCATTACGGGTTAGTTTCATGGTTTGGAGAGAGAAGTTCAAATGGAGTTGTGGAACTAGTTGCCGCGCCACAAAGAGAATAGGTCCTATAAGTCTAATAAGACCTATAGGACCTATTTCAGCGATAACCAGAACTATTGTCCGATCGGAGGATCAGAAGCAGTGGCCGGCTGTTCCGCGTTCACGTGGATGGTGTTGGTGTCAGAGTCGACGTAGTAATGGTTCTTACCCGTCGCGCTCACTCCGGTTGCGACCTGCGGGTCGGCGTTGATCGTGTAACCGGGCTGCTGCGTCGTCGACTTAGGAATGACTTTCATCGTGTAAACATAGCCGTCAACCACCGGCGTCGTCCCGTCAAACCTGCTGTCGAGCAGGTTTTCCTTTCGCATTTCCTCAAACGTTCCGAACGAACTGCGCTGGTGAGCGTTGTAATAAAGCATCTGCTGCTCGGCGATCGAGCGCAGGGTTTTGACCGCCGCCGCCTCGTTAGCAGCCTTGATGGCCGATCGGTAGCCGGCGATGCCGACGCCGATGAGAATACCTATGATTGCGATAACGATCATCAATTCGATGAGTGAAAAACCGCGCTGGTTCTTTTTGGTGTCAGTAAGGGGTTTCATAAACTTTCTCCTCCGGGCACTTACACGTAGCAAGGGTCTTTCGAGTTCCGGTATTTGCGACGCTTGCCCATCCTCGATGTGCGCCTTAGTCTACTACATGCGTGCCGGAACGTACATTCAACGCCCAGCCAACTTTTTTGTGCGGCGTGTGCTCTGAGCATGTAGAATGCAGGTAATTCATGCGGAACCTCGAAACAATCAACAGCGGACAGATAACGACCGCCAATGCCGTCGAGCAGATTGAACGGCTGCAAAGTGCGGTGGAAACTGTCATCAAGGGAAAGCCTGAGGCCATCCGGCTGGCCATTGTGGCGTTGATTGCGGGTGGCCATCTGCTCGTGGAAGACGTGCCTGGAGTGGGCAAAACGACGCTGGCCCACGCCCTCGCGCGTGCCCTCGACTGTAGTTTTCAGCGCATTCAGTTTACTTCCGATCTGCTGCCTTCGGACGTGATTGGCCTCTCGGTGTTCAACCAGCACAGCGGCAGGTTTGACTGGAAGCCGGGTCCGGTGTTCGCCAACGTCGTACTGGCCGACGAGATCAACAGGACAACTCCGAAAACGCAGTCGGCGCTGCTCGAAGCGATGGCCGAGAGACACGTGACCGTGGAAGGTGCGACGCACAATCTGCCCGCGCCCTTCATCGTGCTGGCCACGCAGAACCCGATCGAACATCACGGCACTTACCCGTTGCCGGAATCGCAGCTCGATCGGTTCATGCTGCGGCTGCGGATCGGATACCCGGCGCCTGCTGACGAGCAACGGATACTGCGCGATCGAGAGTATCGCGATCCACTCGACGATCTGCGTCCAGTGATGAACGCGCGCGAAGTCGTCGAACTGCAACAGGCAGTTGCAAGCGTCTCGGTAGACGATGCGCTGGTCCAATATCTGATGCGCATCGTTGCGGCCACGCGTGATTCGGAGATGCTGGATCTCGGCGTCAGTCCGCGAGGTACGCTCTCGCTGTTTCGCGCGTCGCAGGCGCTCGCGCTTGGCGAGGATCGAACGTACTGCATTCCCGACGACATCAAGCGTCTCGTGGTCCCGGTTTTTGCTCACCGCATCGTAGTCAGTTCGCGATTCTCCTCGTCGCTTCGCCGCAGTGAAGAAGCTGAAGCCGTTTTGAAGGAAATTTTGAAGACTGTCAGTGTTCCGCTGTGAAGCAAGAGGCCAGGATCGATCGGCCCCGGTTGATTCCTAAAAAAACGTCGTACTTACGCGTGGTCCTCGGCACGTTGCTCGTGCTCGCAGGACTTGCTGCGGCACTCGTCACCGTGCTGGCGCGGCAAGCGAACCAGAACGGATTGGCAGGTGCGGCTGCGGTCCTCTCGTTGTTGATCGCGCTCTTGCTGACGATCTTCATCGTTCCGCCACTTGCGCGTTCGGCGAGAGTTGAAGTTGCAAGTCTCGACGTTCCATTTGAGCCGACGAGCGGCGGCGGAGTGTTTCTGGTGATCATCGTGGTGGTGGGATTTGCCGCGTGGAACACCGGAAACAATCTGCTTTTCCTCGTCTTTTCACTGTTGATGTCGACGCTCTTTGTCGGCTGGGTCGCAGCGCGAGCTTCACTGCGCGATCTGAACGTGTCGGCACGTTTTCCGGATCACATCTTTGCGGCAGAACCTGCGCCGGTGATCGTTACGCTGCGCAACACGAAACGAGTGTTGCCGTCGTTTTCGATACTCGTCGAAGCGCGTGGTCCAAGTGATGCCGAGACGCCCAAGCGGCGCAAGCGTTACCTGAAGCGTGCGCTCGCTTACTTCAGTTATGTGCCGCACAATGCAGCCGCGGAACAGCGCGTCGAGCAGTTGTTTCCGACTCGCGGTCACGTGCTGATCGATGGGTTTGAGTTGTCGACTCGTTTTCCGTTCGGGTTCTTCCGGCGTCGTCGCCGGCTGCGCGCGCGCAACGTCGACATCATCGTTTATCCGAAGCCGGAAGTGATCAGCGACAAGTTGCACTTGTTGCCGATGTACGCCGGGCGCATTCCGTCGCCGCGGCGCGGTGCCGGACACGATCTCTTCTCGATGCGCGATTACCAGCCGCAGGACGATTTGCGACACATCGACTGGAAAGCGACGGCGAGATCGCGCAAGTTGACTGTGCGTGAGTTCACTTCCGAAGACGAGAGGCGAATCACGATCGTACTCGACACGCGTCTGCCGCGTGCGGCGTCGAGTGACGTGTCGCAGCGATTTGAGCGTGGTGTAGTGCAGGCGGCGTCGCTAATCAAACATTTCATTGACGAGCGTGCAGAAGTGCGGCTGGTGCTGGGCGATGAGGTTGGACCGTTTGGTTCCGGAGTGGACCAACTGTACCGCTGTTTGCGCCGGCTGGCACTGGTTATGCCTCTGGATGGCGAACCTGCCGCGCTCGAGATTGATGGTGCGATCGGGTCGACGGTGAGTCGCGACGTGGTCCAGCATGATTACGCGATCCTGTTGACGGCCGCATCGCCCGGCACCATACCTTCGAGTATCTGGCGCACCAGCCACGTCATCTATCTATGATTCAATCCGTGAATAGATCCGTTCCATCCGCGGCTTATTCTTCCTCGACGATCTTGTTGATCGGACTGTGCTTCATCGTGTCGGGCGCGACGGGCCTGATTTACGAAGTGCTCTGGGCGCGCATGCTCGGCCTTGTCTTCGGCGCTACGACACTCGCCGTCAGCACAGTCCTCGCTGCGTTTATGGGCGGGCTCGCACTCGGCAGCGCCCTCGCGGGACGGCTGGCTTCGCGGATCAGAAAGCCGCTCGCGACTTACGGCTGGATGGAGATCGGGATCGCCGTTTACGCGTTGCTGGTGCCGGTGCTGTTTCGATTGATCGATCACGTCTACGTCGCGATCTGGCAGCAGTTTCAACCCGGATTCTTTGCTTTTAGTTTGTGGCGTTTTCTGCTTTCCGGGCTTGTACTGCTGGTGCCGACAACGCTCATGGGCGCAACGCTGCCGGTGCTCGCCGCCGCCCTGGTCCATTCGTCGGGACGAGATTCAAACTCGGTAACAAAGCTCTACGCATGCAATCTCGCGGGCGCAATTCTTGGAACGTTGGCCGCAGGATTTGTTTTACTTCCGGCGCTCGGCGTTCGCGCCACGATCATTGTGGCGGCAGTGATGAACGTCGTCGTCGGCGTGATCGCGATCGTACTGCAACGCAGAACAACGGCTATCACGCCCGTCGAACAGGCGCCCGTAGCCTTTGAGACTTCCGCGCCGCAAGCGAGTAGCAGCCGCTTCTGGATCTTTGCAGCCCTGGTCTCCGGCTTCGTCACGATCAGCACGCAGGTTTCATGGACGCGCGTGCTCACGATGATCATCGGCTCAAGCACTTATGCGTTCAGTATCGTCGTCGCGTTGTTTTTGATCGGACTCGCCGGCGGAGCCTGGCTCGTTGCGCGAAAGGATCGATCGCAAACACTGCGATTCGCGATCCTGATCGTTGAAGCGCTAACTGCCGTCGCACTCCTGCAAAGTCTGTTCGTGCTCAACAAGATTCCAGCGTTGCTCATCACGCTTGGACTGCGTATGCAGATCTCGTCATGGGCGGGACTGCTTGCTTTACAAATTCTTTCTGCGACTCTGCTGATCCTGATTCCGGCGTTGTTGATGGGCATGGTGATGCCGCTCGTGCTTGTTTGGGCCAGCAGCGATCAAACGAAAGCGGTCGCGCGCGTGGGACGCGTTTACGCAGTGAACACAATCGGCGCGATTGCGGGTGCGTTCATCACGGGTTTCGTGTTGATACCAAAAACCAGCACGCGGTTTACCTTGCTCCTCGCTGCGGTTTGTTGCCTGCTCGTCGCAGGCGTCGCTTACAAACCCGCGGAAGGTACGCGCGATCCGGCGTTGAAGCGCGCGCTCGCGATTGGTCTCACGCCGGTGCTCGCCGTTGTGCTGTTCATCATCGCTCCGCGGATGAACCTCGCAGATCTTTCGATCGGCGCGTACGACAGCCTGGTCCGTGTGATTGCGCAAACGCGCGAGGGCACGACGAACGAAGCGCCGAAAGAGAATGCCGACGTTCACGAGTTGTTGATGTATGACGAAGGTCCGACGGCGACGGTTTCAGTTCGCAGGGACCAGAACACGTTGTCGATGGCGATCAACGGGCGGACCAACGCGTCTGACAGCATCTACGACATGCCGACGCAGGTCATGCTCGGGCAGATTCCGCTGCTCGTTGCGCCAAAGATAGACACGGGGCTGATCATCGGTTATGCGACAGGTGTGACTGTAGGCTCGATGTTGCAGTCGTCGATTCAGTCGGTGACGTGTGTCGAACTCGAACCGGGCACAGTAACCGGATCGAAGTTTTTCGATCACGTGAACAATCGTCCCCTCGACGATCCGCGGTCGAAGTTGATCATCGACGATGCGAGAGCGTTTCTGCGGGTGACGCCGAACCGTTACGACATCATCGTGAGTGAGCCGAGCCATCCGTGGGTGCCCGGTGTTGCGAACCTGTTTACGCAGGAATTTTTCGAACTTGGCCGCGCGCGTTTGAATGACGAAGGGATCTTCGTGCAGTGGGTGCAGATCTACCAGTTGTCGACGGAGAGCCTGCGCTCGGTGCTCGCCACGTATCACAAAGTTTTTCCGCACGTGCTGATGTTCCGCGTTGGTGGTTTGAATAAAGGGAAGGACTTGATTCTGATTGGCAGCAATCGTCCTCTGAACCTTGATCGTTTGTCGGAGCGTTTCACGGATCCGCAAATGGCTGCGGAAATCGGGCGCGTCGATCTGAAGTCAGACGCGGATGTCAGGAACTGGTTTGTGTGTGACGAGACGCGACTCGGACCGGCAGTCGCGGGGGCGCGGATTAACACGGATGACAACATGCATATCGAGATGACGGTGCCGCGTGAGGCGTTCCGGCCGCTGATGCAGACTAACGCGCAGTGGGTACAGGCGCTGGCTCGGCAGGATTTACAAGATTCGCAGGATTTACAAGATTGATTCTGCTGCGGTCTCGCCGCTGCGGATGCAGTCGGGGATTCCGGCGCCGCGGTAAGAGTTTCCAGCGAGCGCTAATCCAGGCACTTTACCAACCTCACTCTCGATCTCAGCCACACGGTCCAGGTGCCCAACCTCGTACTGCGGCATCGATCGCTCCCACTTCGCAACCTCCGTAAACAACGGTCGCCCGGAAATCCCCAACAATTCGCGTAAATCCGCGTCAATCCGCGGCAGAAGATCTGCTTCATCCAACCCAAAGATCTCCGGCTGCAACGCCCCTCCCGCAAACGCACGCAGCAGCACATGATCCTCAGGCGCACGCCCCGCAAACTTCACACTACTAAACGTACAAGCAATCAGAGATCTTCGCTCGACGAACGGAACCACAAACCCAAACCCATTCAACGGATGCCTGATATTCGATCGTTTGTACGCGAAGTTGATCGTCGCCGTAGACGCATACTTAATCTGCCTGAGCTTCGAGGCAAGACTCCCACTCACATTCTCTATCAACGACGCCGCTACATACGCCGGAACAGCAAGGCATATCCGATCCGCGCTGATCTGCTCACGACTGCTTGTGGTAACAGTCCAGCTTCGATTCTCGAGTGTTAACTCTGCAACTCGAGTATTCAACCTGATATCCGCGTTAATCCGCGCTAACTTGTCCGTAAGCACCTGCATACCGCGATCAAACCCAAGGAACAAACTGTACCGCGCGCCACTCGTCCCACTCTTCTTCGCCTGTCCTGATCGCAGCATCGCAAGAATCAGACTCCGATGCTCCCGCTCCATGTCCAAAAACCGCGGCAGCGTCGCGCGCAAACTCAACGTCTCCGGATCGGCAGTATAAATTCCGCCGACCATCGGTTGCGCCATACGCTCCAGTGCCTCTCGCCCCAAACGCCGTCTTACAAAACTGGCGAGACTCTCATCCTGAATCCCGTTCGCACTTTTCCGCGGCACAAACAACTCCGCCGCCATCCGCATCTTCCCTGCAACACTAAAAATATCGCTCGTCAAAAACGGCCACATTCGGGACGGCGCCATCAGTTGAAAACCTTCCGGCACCGCCCGCAGTCGCCCATCTCTGACGATAAAACTCCGCCGAAATTTTTCGTTGGTTTGAATCAGTTGCGATTCGAGACCCAGCCGCTTTGCAAGCGCGATGGCCTCCGGCTTTTCGGAGATAAAAGAATCCGGCCCACGCTCGAGGAGAAATCCATCGCGATGGACCGTTTCGATGATCCCTCCCAATCGCGGTGAGGCCTCGATGAGAGTCACGTTCTTATGCCCAAGCTCGATTAACCGGTTTGCAGCCGCCAGCCCGGAAATGCCGCCACCGACCACAACAATCCTGTTAATCCCGCTCATCATGTAATCCTGTCTAAGCAACAGTTCGGCGCACAAATCGACGGGGGCACCCGATTCTCGATCCGCTCCACAATCAACTCCCGGATCATCCTCACAAACGCCGGATGCGTTCCCGCCGTCCGCGCCCGCTCCATCTTGATCCCAATCTCTTCAGCCACCTTGCGTGCCTCGACGTCGAGATCGTAAACCACCTCCATGTGATCCGAAACAAACCCGATCGGCGCGACCACAACCTTCGTGATGCCAACACTCCGCAAGTCCTTCAGATAGTCAGACACATCCGGCCCGAGCCACGGCTGCATAGGCGAACCACTGCGACTCTGGTAAACGAGTTTCCAGTTCTCAATCCCGATCGCCTCCGCAATCAATCGTCCGGTCTCCGTCAACTGCGCCACGTAATCACAATTCGCAGCCATCGACTCCGGAATACTGTGCGCCGTGAAAACAAGATGCACGTCGCGTTGCTCATCGATCTGTTTCAACGCAACACGAATCTGATCGACATTGGCTTCGACAAACAGCGGGTGATTGTAAAACGCCCTTAGCTTCTCGATCTGCGGCGCCGTTGGCCCAACTTCCGATTGCGCGTCCGCAATGTTTTGCCGGTACTGCCGGCAACTCGAAAACGAACTGTACGCTGCTGTCACAAACGCAAGCGCATTCTTCACACCATCCGCAGCCATGCGACGCAGCGTGTCAGGCAACAACGGGTGCCAGTTGCGATTGCCCCAGTAGATCGGGAGCCGCGGCCCCTCGCGGTTCAGTTCTTCTTCCAGCGCCGCAATCAGATCCCGATTCTGCTGATTGATCGGACTCACACCACCAAACATCTCGTAGTGATGTGCGACCTGCATCATTCGCTCGCGCGGCACATTTCGTCCGCGCAAAACATTTTCGAGGAACGGAATCACATCATCCATACCCTCAGGCCCGCCAAACGAGACCAGCAACAACGCATCGTAAGCTTCGTTTTTCATCCCCGAAATCCGTGAACTATTTCTACCAGTGCAATCACGTTCTCAACCGGCGTCTCCGGCAAGATCCCATGTCCTAAATTAAAAATATGCCCCGGCCGCCCGCCTGCTTGTTCCAACACGCGCACCGCTTCACGCCGCAGCACGTCCTGGTTTGCGAACAAAACGACCGGATCGAGATTTCCCATCACCGCAACATCGTGACCGATGCGTTCCCATCCCTCGTCGAGGCGGACACGCCAGTCGAGCCCGATCACGTCGCCTCCGGCTTCGCGCATAAGTTCGAGCAGCGAAGACGTTCCCGTGCCGAAGTGAATCACCGGCACGCCGGCTTTCACACCGCTGATCACGCTCCTCGTATGCGGCAACACAAACTCACGGTAATCATCCGGGTTCAAACAACCCACCCACGAGTCAAACAACTGCACCGCCTGCGCGCCCGCCTCAATCTGCGCGTTCAAATACTTCACAAGCCCGCGCGCAATCAACGACATCATCGCGTGCCACGCACCGGGATCGTTGTACATCAACTGCTTTGTTTGAACGTAGTTTTTAGAAGCGCCACCTTCGATCAGGTAAGAGGCGAGTGTGAACGGCGCGCCGCAGAAACCGATCAGCGGAATATCCGGCGGAAGCTCGCGACGCGTTTGCCGGATCGCTTCGTTAACGAATTCCAGCGCACTAACGTCTACAAGTTCGACAAGTCGATCGACATCGGAAGCTTGCCGCACGGGATTGTGAATGACCGGACCTTCGCCAGCGGCAAACTCCAGATCGATGCCCATCGGCTCAAGGATCAGCAGGATGTCGGCAAAAATAATTGCCGCATCGACGCCGAGGCGGTTGGCTGCGGTCACGGTTACTTCGGCCGCCAGCGAAGGATTTTTGCAGAGTTCGAGAAAAGACGTTTTCGCACGCACTTCTCGATACTCACGCATGTATCGCCCGGCCTGGCGCATCAGCCAAACCGGCGTATAGGGCACCGGCTCCCGCCGGCATGCCCGCATAAACACACTGTTCTCTAGCGATTGAGTCAAAGGAAGGAGATTATATAAGACATATAGGACCTGTAAGACCTATAGGACCTATTTTTTTTCCAAACTTTGGGAAGTCTCGAGACGTTCAACGCAACGTGTCGCCCCTTTGAGTCACTTACACAAGGGTTACCGCTCGAACAGCAAATCTTGGTGCAAAACGGGGTTAGGGTCTAAAATAGGCCACCCTCGCGGAACCGTACTGACTTTAAAGGCAGAAATTTGCCACAAGTCACTAGCTTGCGGTGTTTGCACTGTTGAGAGAGCGGTGATTGATGAACGGACAAGCTAGAGCTTTGATCGAGTCCATGCCTAACGACATCGGGACTGAGGCGGTAGGTCCGCTCAGTTTCGACGAAGCGTTTACCCTCCATCACCGCGCCGTCTTCAGGACGGCAAGAGCTGTCGTTCGCGATTCGGCCCTGGCCGAAGACGTGACGCAGGAAGTGTTTTTACGGTTATATCGCAACCTCAACTCCACGCCCGGAGAGGAATTGCTGCGGGCGTGGCTTCTGCGCGTGACTCTTAACGTGGCGCGAAACACCTTGCGGGGTCAAAGCCGCTCGATGGTTCGCGATAACGAGTATCACAAGAGTACCGCGGAAAACGGCTTTTTTGTCGATGCGCCGGAAGAGGACTACGAGCGCCGAGTGGCGATCGAAGAAGCTCGCCGGGCTTTAGACAAAATAAAAGAGCCGATGAGGAGCTGCCTGCTTTTGAAACAGCAGGGACTTTCTTATCGGGAGATCGCCAACAGCCTGTCGCTCAAAGAGACGAACGTCGGCAGTCTGGTGGCGCGAGGCCGGAAAGAGTTTGCGAGGGTTTACGGTAAGATCGGAGGCAAACGATGACACGGTGTTTGGACGAGGCAACGCTGCAATGTTATTTCGACGGCGAACTCTCCATTGAGTTGATGGAGAGCGCAACGTCGCATCTCGCTTCATGTGTAACCTGTGCGGCTGCCGCACGCGAGCTGGAAGAGGAGTCGGCACTGCTGACCACGGCTCTGGCGGCGGAATTTGAGGCAAGCGTACCGACGGAACGCTTGCGCCAGCGCATCGATGCGGCGGTTCTGGGTGAACGCGTCGCATCTGCACAGTCGACGGAAAAGCGCAGCGGTCTCGCGGCTTTCTTTGCCGGACTTCTCAGTTTTGGAACACAGCGAACGCTGGGTTACGCAAGCCTCGCCGTCGTGCTGGCGTTTGGCGCCGTTGCCGGCCTGGTGATGATGAAAGACACGCCGGAGAATCCGGAAGTAACAGCCGAGAACAAAGCCCCACAACCAGCTCCGCAACCAGAGGCGTCCGCAGTGGCCGCATATACACCCTGGGTTGACAAGAAGCCTGAAGTTCAGAGTGCTGAGACTCCCGTCCTCAATAGACCAGTTAGAAACATTCGTCAGAACAAGGCTACGTTAGTCAATTACACTCCCGCGCCTACTCCAGTAAAACTACTCCCAGGCGAACGCGCTTACCTGCAAACGATTGCGCGACTCGATTCCACGATCCAGTCGAACGCGAAAGACATGAAGCCGTCGCTCCGGGCGGAATATGAACGCAACCTCGCGGTAGTCGACCGCGCCATAGCCGCTACTCGTACTGCAGCCAAGAGTAATCCAAATGATCCAGACGCGGCCGATTTCATGTTTGCTGCCTACCAAAGCAAAGTGGACCTCCTGAACACGATCGCTGATGTGCGTGCCGGGGGACCCAGAGACTGAAAGGGCCGGGTTCCAAGTTGACAAAGAAGTTGTTTGCAGTCGCGGTAGTCGGCCTCATTTTCTCCCTCGCAGGTTCAACCCCCGCTAAAGACGAAAAACCAGGACAGCCGGCGCAAAAGGTCGAAAGATCGCTGGCTGTCGATCCGCAGGCGACGGTCACTCTGTGCGTAGCTTCCGGCACGCTCAAAGTGCGTGGCTGGGATAAGAGCGAAGTTCGCGTCTCATCGCATGGCGCGGCACAAGTCGACTTTCGTCGTATCGACAGGACGAAAGACGCGACGAAGCCCGCGACCCGTGTTGACGTGATGGTTTTCGATCGCGCCGGCGTGATGAATCCGCGACTCGATTGCCGGGCTTTTGCAAACGTAGAAATGGATGTGCCCTCGGGCGCAACTGTTCAAGTGCAAACTCGCGACGGCAACATCACGATCAGCGGTGTTGCCGCAGCTTACGCGGGTTCGCAAAACGGCGACATCGAGATCGATCGCGCGACAAAACTCGTCGAGGCCGGAAGTGTCGGCGGGAGTATTTCACTGCGAGATTCGACTGGCCGGGTCAACTTGAGTTCGGCCGGCGGCGGTGTTGAAGTGGTTAACGTGCGCGCCGCGACTAGTGAAGATACTTTTGAGGTCGGCACGGTGAGTGGCGATATCCAGTTGGACCGTGTGAGTAATCCGAAAGTCATGGCCAAGACTGTGAATGGAACGGTTACGATGACTGGGCCACTCGTGAAATCGGGCTATTACACGCTCACGAACATGACTGGCGACGTGGTACTGGAGTTGCCGGCGGATGCTTCGTTTCAGTTGAATGCGAAGGTGTCGGAGAGGCGCAACATTGTGTCGGAGTTTCAACTCAACTACATCCAGGAACCCCCGCTGCCACCTGCCCCAAGAGTTCCAACCAGGACGACGCCTGCTCCGCACGTGCCCCGGCGAGTGAGCGCCATTTGCGGTTCGGGAGACGCCACGATTGCAGTCGCATCCTTCGGCGGCACCGTCCATCTCCGAAAACTGTGACCGTGGCTGATTTTTTCTGTCACAAGGCTTGCGGGGTTGGTGTTCTGACTATAGAGCAACGCAGAAGGGCCGAGGGTGGTTGGAACTAGTTTCATCAGAACTAACTGCTCTCGGCTCTAAAATTTAGGGGTCAACCGGAATGAACAGCACGGGCCAGCATGGCGAAAAGACAAGTTATCGAATAATTCTTCTACTGGTAGTCGGCCTGACCGCCTTCTCCAGCGCCATGAAGGAATTGAACCAGCTTCAGCAGTTTGGACTTGAAGCGAGCCGCCTGGCGGCGGAGTGGTCCGCGAAATTAGTTCCCAGCGAAGCTCATCCGGCAGCGCCAGTCATAACAATAGAGAACGCGCCCCTGACCTGCGAAAACAGGGAACTGCAGCAGTCGGCTCCTTCAGTCGAACTCCCCTGGCTCGAAAATGACGAAGCACCAGCCGCGCCGGCTCCACAACGAATCAAGATCAGAAAAGTGCTACCTGCTCCGCCTGCGATCGAACGGAACTCGCTCTTGACTGAAGGTGAAATCGCCAAGCTCCGCCAACTTCGACGCCTGGAAATCGATCCGGTCGAGTTTGAAGTGAGAGTCCTGTCGGACCATGACGCCCAGGCAGACGCACCGGCCGCTCCCGAAACCCCTCTTTACACGTTCAAGGCGAAAAACCGTAAGCACAGCCCCGTTAGAACCCCTCGCGAGCGCGAAATATTTTTGAAGTCTTTGAACCGTAGTATTAATCTACGCATTGCAGGTTAATAAACCTTCTTTTAATAGGAACTAAAGACGATGTTGATTAAGACCCTCATGACTGCAGCTTTGTTGTGCGTCGCGCTGGCGAGCAACGGAGCTGGACCAGCGGAAGCGAGCAACCGCCAGGATCCTCGACCAGTTCCAGCCGTGCCGGCCACGACTGAAACGACGGCTTCCGAACAACCAGCGCAGGAGTTGCGTGAAGAATTTCATCAAACGTATCCACTGTCCGCAACAGGTCGCGTCATTCTTGAAAATATAAATGGTGGTGTTCAGATCAAGGTTTGGGATCGCCCCGCAGTACAGGTTGATGCTGTAAAGCGCGCTTATCGTAAGGAACGTTTAGCCGAAGCTAAAATCCAGGTTAACGCGAGCGAAGAGTACATCAGGATCGAAACCGATTACCCTTACGAAAACATGAACTTCCGCAGCGACGAGCGTCGCTACGAGAATCCCGCGATCGTCGAGTATTCGTTGACAGTTCCGCGGCAGGCGGTGCTCGAGTCGATCGAGCTCGTAAATGGCTCGATAGACATCGAGGGCGTCGAAGGAAACGTTAAGGCATCGTCGGTAAATGGCGGTCTTGTTGCGCGTGGCCTGGCGGGTGAAGCAAGGCTTTCGACAGTCAATGGTGCGCTGCAAGCTACGTTTACCAGACTCGACGAAACGAAACCGCTCACTCTGATTTCGGTGAACGGCCCGCTGACGCTCGTGATACCGTCAAACGCAAACGCTTCAGTTCGTGCGAACACTGTTCATGGTGGAATCTCGACGGACTTCGCTTTGCCGGTAAAGCGGGGCGACTACGTCGGACACAGCCTGGTCGGCCAGATCGGAACCGGTGGTCCAAAAATCAAGCTTTCAAACGTCAACGGCTCCATCAGGGTCACTCACGCACAGGATGGACTGCCCGTGAGTCCGAGTGTGTCGCTCCCCGGCGAATTCAGAGTGATTCGTGAGGGCGATATCAACGTCGAAGTTGACGTGGAAGCACTGGTGGCCGCGCGCGAGAGAGCTGAATCGACGCGAATCGCGCGACAGGCGCAGCGCGAAGCCCAGCGTCAGGTTGATGCGGCGTTGCGTCAAGCGGCGAGGGAAGTCGAACAGGCCCAGCGGGAACTTATGCTTCAGCAAGGTCGCGATCACCGGGTCGTACTCAGGAGAGGCGCTGGAGCCGGTGCGGGCGCTGGTGCTGGAGCCGGCGCAGGTGCTGGAGCCGGTGTGGGTGCAGGCGTGGGCGCAGGTGCTCCGCAGTTCACTTCGCAGGAAACACGGAGCTTTGCAGTTAGCGGAACACCGCGAGTCAACATCACCACCTTCGACGGTCCTGTTACCGTTCGCGGTTGGGACAAACAGGAAGTGAGCTATACCGCGACCAAGCATGCTTACACAGACGAAAGTCTCAAGCAGATCACGATCCAGGCCCAGCAGCACGGGCAAAGCATTTCAGTAAACGCCGAACCTGGTAGCGAGCATAGCGGCAGCGTACATATCGACGTTTACGTTCCGCGCCGTTCGTCCATTCACGTTACTTCAGGTGACGGTGCACTCAACCTCGAAGGAGTCTCGGGCGATATCACCCTTCGTTCCGGCGATGGACCAATCCAGGTTGCGAACGGCGGCGGCCAGCTGCAGCTAAACACCGGCGACGGCGTTATCAAGGTCATCAAGTTTGAGGGTCAGGTAGACGCTCGCACCGGTGACGGCGCCATCGACCTCGATGGCGACTTCAACGCGCTTTCCGCAAGAACCGGCGACGGCAGGATTACTCTGGCAGTTCCGGCTGGTTCAAGCTTCACCATCGAAACGAACGCCCCGGATGAGATCAGCAACGAAGGTTTCATCGTTGCGGAAGATATTACGCCTTCTCCACGTCTAAAGCGTTGGCGCATTGGCAATGGCGGCAAAGTCTTTGTGCTAAAGACCGGCGAGGGGAAGATTCACCTCCGCCCCCGTAACTAATAACAGGATTAGTACGATTTGACACGATTGGCAGGATGCTTACCTGTCAATCGTGTTAATCATGTAATCCTGTCAAACTCCCTGAGCTGATGAAAATACTGATCGTTTTGTGCCTGCTCGGCTTGAGCGTGAATGCTCAAACGCCCACCTCTACCTCCAAAGACAGTTTTGTTGTTCCGCCTGAGAAGTCGAAACCGATAGTCGTTCCGCGGTTTGAAAAGTCGCCGGTCATCGACGGCAAACTCGATGAAGAAGTGTGGCAAACCGCCGCCGTGCTGAAAGATTTCTACCAGATCCAGCCGGGCGACAACACGCCTCCGTCACGACCGACCGAAGTCCTGCTCGGATACGATCCGAAGTTTCTTTACATCGCTTTCAAAGCTACTGACGAGCCTGACAAAGTGCGGGCCACCGTGGCCAAGCGCGACAATATTTTTCAGGACGACTACGTCGGGTTCTATCTCGACACCTTCAACGACAAGCGCAAGGCGTTCGAAGTATTTTTCAACCCATTTGGAATCCAGGGCGACGGCATCCTCACCGAAGGCCGCGGCGAAGACTTCAGCGTCGACCTGTTGCTGGAGTCGAAGGGCATCGTTCATGAGACGGGCTACAACGTTGAGATCGCGATCCCGTTCAAGTCACTTCGGTTTGAAGCAGGCAAAGGAAAGCTCTGGGGCGCGCACTTCTTCCGACGCATCAAGCGCTTTGAGAACGAGCTCGACTCGTGGATGCCAATGTCGCGCAGTATCGACAGCAACCTGAGCCAGGCTGGACACCTGACCGGTCTCGAAGGCATCTCGGTCGAACGCACGATCGAGTTGATTCCGAGTGTGACCGTTGCGCAGAACAGCCGTTTCGTTCCTTCGTTTCAGCCGATCGAGGAAACCATCGATCCGGGCCGGATTGTTAACGAACCGGTTGGTCTGGATCTGGGATTGACTGCGAAGTTCATTCCGAGCTCGGCTGTGACTGTTGACCTTGCGATCAATCCTGATTTCGCTCAGGTCGAAGCCGATCAGATTGTCGTCACTGCCAACCAGCGTTTCCCGATCTTCTTTCCCGAGAAGCGCCCGTTCTTTCTCGAAGGCATCGATATTTTCCGAACGCCGATCACTGCCGTCCATACGCGGGCGATCGTCGATCCTGACCTTGCAGTTAAGACGACGGGTAAGTTGGGCAGAAACACTTTCGGACTGATGGTCGCGAGTGACAATGGACCAGGAAATCTCACTGCCGACGATCGAGGCGAGCTGAATGCCTGTATCGAGCGGCGCGCACTCGATCCGCGAGAAGTTTGCAACAGCGAACGGTTCATCGACAGGAACGCTTACATCGGCGTGCTTCGATTGAAGCGCGACGTCGGTAAGGAAGACTCGCTCGGCATGATCGCCACGAGTTACAACTTCATTGACAAACACAACGACGTGGTGGGAATCGACGGGCGTTTTCGTCTCGATAAAAAGACCACGCTTACGTTCCAAACTTTAGGAACAACTTCGCGCAACTTCTTTTTCGATCCAAACGACGGCATCGAGCGTTACCGCACCGGCAACGGCTTTGGTTATACCGCCAATTACAACATGGCGGGCCGCAACTGGGGCTACGAGATCTACGGCGAAGGCTTTACGCAGGACTATCGCGCCGACGTTGGTTTCTTCCAGAGAACAAATTCGAACTTCAACTACTTTTTCCTTCGCTACAACTCCGATCCGGATCCGAAGAAGAAGATCATCGGCGTTCACTGGCACACGTTCAATCACGTCGGTTACGACTGGCAGGGACGACTGTACGCGTGGGAAAGCGAGCACCTCGTTGAACTGCAATTGCCGCGAAACAGTTGGATTGGCGCCTGGTGGGAACCGGGTTACGAACGTTTGTTCGATCACGAGTTTGGCGCAACTCGCGAGGCGAAGCCGTGCAATCCGTTCTCGGCTGCTGACACGGACAAGTGTACGTTCTTCGGCGAAAGCAACGAGCGCTCTTCAAACAAGCAGCACCTATCGTTCTTCGGCGGATCCAACTTCAGCAAGAAGATCTCATTCAACGGCCAGGTGACTCATCGCTGGGGTCATTTCGATTTCGACTTTGGCAACGGCGACAAGTACCCGCGCGTTAGCCCGGCCGCGCTTTTGCTGGGACAGGATGCGCCGCTCGATCCCGGTCGCGGGAGTTTGCTTCAGTTCAACGGCAACGTCACCTACCAGCCCACAGACGAGCTGCGCACGCAGTTCAGTATCAACTCGCAACGGTTACGCCGTTACGACACGGATCGCGTTGCATTCAACGTCAACATCCTCACCTTGCGCGGCACGTATCAGTTTACGAAAGCCACTTTCGCGCGACTCATTCTCGACTACAACACGCTGAATTCACGGATGCGCTCCCAGGCGCTGTTTGGCTGGACGCCGAGTCCGGGCACCGCTGTCTACGCGGGCTACAACGACGACCTGAATTACGACAGTATCCACCCGTTCACGCGAGAGCTCGTGCCGGGCTTCCGCCGCAACTCGCGGACACTCTTTATCAAGATGTCATACCTGATCCGCCGCGGTTTCTAAGCAATCAGATCGTCACGCCGGGCATCGTAGTAGCCTCTCGTTCGTGAAGATGTGTTATGCGTGTTAAACTGCCCAGGATGTTTCATTTCAGGTTAACGTTAACAGGGGTGTCGCTACTCCTGACGGCGCTTTTTTTGACGTCGTGCAAGAGTGATTATCAGGCGTCAGCCCGTCAGAATCGCGGCGGCGATCGCCCGACCCGACAAGTCAAAATCACAGCCGTTGCCGAAACACCGTTTGGCGAAACGATAACCGCAAACGGCACCCTTGCGGCGTACGATCAAACTACGGTCAGTGTGAAAGTCCCCGGGCGTATCCGAACGATTTCGGTCGACCTGGGTACCGTTGTTTCCCGCGGTCAGGTGATCGCACAACTCGACAACACGGATTACCAGCTTCGTGTGCAGCAGTCAGAAGCTTCACTCGCGCAGGCGCGCGCACGTTTGGGACTCGCGCCAGACGGTACGGATGATCGTGTAAATCCGGAAAACACATCGACTGTGAGGCAGGCGCGTGCAGTGCTCGATGAAGCGAGACACAATCGTGATCGTGCAGCACGACTGGTCGAACAGGGCGTGATCGCGAAGGCGGAATTTGATTCTGCGAATGCCGCGTTCAAAGTTGCCGAGGGCCGTTACCAGGATGCGTACGAAGAGATTCGAAACCGGCAGGGCGTGCTTGCCGAGCGAAGATCGGAACTCGCGCTTGCTCGGCAGCAACTAAAAGACACGGCAGTGGTCGCTCCGCTCGACGGTATCGTTCAGGAGAGGGTTGCGAGTGTTGGAGAATATCTTGCGGCGGGTGCGCCTCTCGTCAACATCGTCAGAATGGATCCGTTGCGTTTGCGTGCTGAGATTCCGGAACGCGAATCGCAGACTGTGCGGACGGGTCAGGATGTTCGTGTAACCGTCGAGGGTGATCCGAACGTCTATGTCGGAAAGATCATGCGGCTGAGTCCGGTGATCGCCGAACAAAACCGAGTATTGGTAGTTGAAGCGGACGTTCGAAATAATGGGCAACTGCGGCCTGGATCTTTTGCGCGTGCTGAGATTGTTACGAATGACGCTAAGATGGCGGTGACTGTGCCGAACAATGCGATCGTGACGTTTGCGGGTATTGAGAAAGTGATCGTAGTGCAGAATGGAAAGGCACTGGAGAAGCCGATCACGACCGGGCGTCGCGGTGCTGAGTTTACGGAAATCGTTGCTGGAGTAACGGTTGGGGAAAAAGTGATCGTCGATCCGGGCAACCTGCAATCAGGGCAAGCTGTCGAAGTGGTCGAATAACGTGCTCCAGAGGAGCACGATGTTTATAGCAAGCACAAACCCGTAGAATTGGCGCTCCGTCAGGAGCGCGATGTTCCATGTCGCTCCTGACGGAGCGATCAGCGTTTTTCTGGGGCTGCTATAAACATCTTGCTCCTCCGGAGCAAAGACAAGAGAAGAAATTGCAAAAGCTAGCCGAAATTTGTATTCGCCGGCCGGTCTTCGCGACCATGATCGTGTTGTCGCTGGTCGTGGTTGGGGCCGCGGGGTTCTTCAGGCTGGGAGTCGATCGATTTCCGGCTGTCGATCTTCCAACTGTCTCTGTCCGCATCGGACTTCCCGGCGCCGCACCCGAAGAAGTCGAATCGTTAGTCACACAACAAGTCGAAGAGGTCGTCAACACTGTCGACGGAATCAGCGAACTCCGTTCGGTTTCGGGGCAGGGAACATCGCTCGTAATCGCGACTTTCAACCTCGATCGCGATCTCGAATCTGCGGCACAGGACGTTCGCGATCGCGTGAACACTCTCGGCCGCCGTCTCCCCGAAGACGCCAGTCCTCCTGTTGTTCAGAAATTCGATAACGACAGTACGCCCGTCCTGACGATCGCGCTCACCGCCGATCGTTCGCTTCGCGAACTTACCGAACTCGGCGACAAAACCGTCCGCCCGCAGCTCGAGCGCATCGGCGGCGTCGGCGAAGTCCGTGTCGTCGGCGGATTGGATCGCGCAATCAACGTCTGGATCGATGCGGAACGTCTGGCCGCGTATCAGATCTCGATCGCGCAGATCAGGCAGGCACTCGAACGACAGAACACTGACGTGCCCGGGGGAAACGTAACCACCGGAAAAGAAGAGCTGACTCTTCGCACACTCGGAAGATTTACCGATCCGCGACAGTTTGACGAACTCGTAATTGCTAACGTAAACGGCGCGCCAGTCAGGGTACGAGACGTCGGCCGTGTCGAAGATGGAACGAAAGAGCAACGCTCCTTCTCGCGTCTCAACGGTATGCCGACTGTCACGCTCGACATTCGTCGCCAGTCAGGCGCGAACACAGTCGAAGTAATCAACGGCATCAAGAACGCGCTGCCGCGCGTCAGCGGGCAACTTCCGGAAGACGTCAAACTCGAAGTCATTCGCGATCAATCGAGATACATCGAAGCCGCGCTTCACGAAATTCAAGTCCACCTGATCCTCGGAAGTATTCTCGCGAGTCTGGTGGTGCTGCTCTTCATGCGGTCGTGGCGCTCGACGTTAATCGCCGCGGTGGCGATTCCGTGCTCGGTCATTTCGACTTTCGGAATGATGCGCGCGCTCGACTTCACGCTGAACAGCGTGACGATGCTAGCGCTCGTGTTGATGGTCGGCGTGGTGATCGACGACGCGATCGTCGTGCTGGAGAACATCTTCCGCTTCATTGAAGAGAAGCGAATCGAGGCAAAAGAAGCGGCGCGCGAAGCGACGAAGGACATCGGTCTGGCCGTACTGGCTACAACTCTGTCTCTCGTCGTGATCTTCCTGCCCGTTTCGTTCATGTCGTCCATTTCGGGCCGCTTCCTTTACCAGTTTGGTATCACGGCAGCCGTTGCGATCATGGTCAGCTTGCTCGTTTCGTTCACCCTCACGCCGATGATGAGCTCGCGGTTGATTCGCGTGTCGGATGCGAAGGGTGGACATGAGGCGCCTTCATCGCGTCGAGGCTTCTATCGCTATATCGACGGTGCTTATTCATGGATGCTGACATTGGCGATGCGCCATCGCATTGCGGTTGCGGTCATCGCGATCGTGACTGTGCTTACCAGCATTCCGCTCTATCGCGCCGTGAAGCAGGAATTCATCCCGACGAACGTCGACGAAGCTGAGTTTGAAGTCAGCGTGAACGGGCCGGAAGGAACAAACCTGGCCGTGATGAATGAGACGATCACGGCGATGGAAAAAGAGATCCTCGAGACTCCGGGTGTCAGGCTTGTGCTGGCGTCGGCAGGCGGCGGTTTTCTCGGCGGCGTCAACCAGGGCGACATGTACGTTCGCATCGCGCCGCACGAAGAGCGCACCCTCTCGTTCACCAAGTTGTGGAACGAGACGAAGAAGGGAAACCCATTCAACGCATTCAAAGGCAATTACACGCAACAGGACGTGATGCTGGAAGTTCGCCGGAGATTGCAGAAGTATGCTCCGATGCGATCCGGCGTGCGAAATGGGCGGTCGTTTAATTTCGGAACAGGCGGGCGCAGTGACATCGACTTCGTTTTCCGTGGGCCGGAGATAACCGAACTGGCGAGATACGCGGATGAGCTGGTCGAGCGTTCGGAGAAGCTCGGCGGCATCGTCGACGCAGATACGACTCTAAAACTCAACAAGCCTGAACTTCGCGTTCGGATCGATCGAGATCGGGCTGCGGACCTGGGTGTCGATACGTCTGACATTGCGACGAGCCTGCGTTTGATGGTCGGCGGTGAAGAAGAGGCTTCGCGATTCAGGGATGAGTCGATCAACGAAGACTACGACGTGCAGTTGCGTCTGACTGAAGCAGATAGAAGCGACGTCGATACGATCAGTCGTTTGTATGTTCCGTCGTCCAGAGGCGGGCTCGTCAGGCTCGACAACGTCGTCAGCATCGAGCGCGATACGAGCCCGTCGCGAATCGATCGTCTCGATCGTGAAAGACAGGTGTCGGTGCGTGCATCAGTTGCGCCTGGCTATGCGCTTGCGGATCGAATCGAAGCATTGCGTGGAGCAGTGGGCGAGATGAACTTGCCGACGGCTTACACAACCACGGTTTCAGGCCGCGCGCGCGAACTCGAGCGAACTTTTACGGAGTTTATCTGGGCGTTCATTCTGTCGATCATCTTCATGTACATGATCCTGGCGTCGCAGTTTGAAAGCATCGTGCACCCGTTCACGATTCTGCTCAGCTTGCCGTTGTCGGTGCCGTTTGCGTTGTTGTCGTTGTGGGGAACAGGAGACACGCTGAATCTGTATTCGGCGCTCGGTGTACTCGTCTTGTTTGGTGTAGTGAAGAAGAACGCGATTCTTCAGATCGATCACATGAACAACCTGCGCGAGAAGGGCATGGAGCGGTACGAAGCGATCATGCAGGGTAATCGTGATCGACTACGACCAATCTTGATGACGACGCTTGCGCTCGTTGCGGGTATGTTGCCGCTTGCGCTCGGTTCGGGACCGGGAGCGGAAGAGCGACGTTCGATCGCGATCGTGGTTATCGGCGGGCAGACGTTGTCGCTGCTGCTGACGTTGATTGCAACGCCGGTGGTTTACTCGCTGCTCGACGATATGAAGGCGACCGCGCGCTGGAGAAGATTCGCAGAGAACGCTTCCGCGGTTACCCACAGCGTCGTCGAACGTTTAAGACCACGCCGTAAACCCGCGCGCGAAGCCACAGTCGAACGCCCCGCGGAAGAAGCCGGCGCCGGCGATTAAAGAAGAAAAGAAAGAAATAGGACCGATAGGACATATACGACATATAAGACCTATTTTTATAGGTCCTATAGGTCCTATTGGTCCTATTGGTCTTATAGGGCCTATATTTTCTTGAGGATTTCCTGCCAGCCTGATCGATCTTCGCGGATTCTTTTTACCAGCTCGTCTCGCAGCGCCCGCAGCTTTGCGCTCAAGCTGCACGGATAATTCCTGATATCCGCAAACCGCTGCCGCTGCTGCTCCACAAACGCCTTCTGCTTCTCAATCGACGGAATCGCGGAATGCTGGCCATTGTCCCAGAACGGCACCAGCAGCCGCTCGACCGTCGCCGCCCCCTCAATCTTCACGTCTTCACTGTCCAACCCGATCACATCAGCAACGTACATCCCCTTCTCGTCACTGCCGCGAAACAGTTGCAGCCGCCCGGGTAGCGTGATCTTGTCTTCCGAGTTTGAAGCCTTCAGCGTCGGCTGATCCTTCATCACACACTGTTTGAAGATCACTCCCGCAACTGCCTGCACCTCGCTCGACAATTTCGTCCCGATACCAAAGCCACCAACTTCCGGAAACTCGGCCACGATTTGTCCCACCTTCTCAACCGTCAGATCGCCAGTGAGATTTGCGCGCAGACCGGGCAATCCGTTCGCCTCAAAGAAGCGCAGGCACCAGTCGCCAAGCTCTGCAAGATTTCCCGAATCGACGCGAAATCCTTTGAACGCATTCCGCCGCGCATTGTTGGACGTCGCAGCCATCACCGCATGCGCCGCGCCGAGACGAACGTCAATCGTGTCGAGCAGAAGCGTCGTGCCGTTTGGGTTCGCGTCGAGCCATCGTTCGAAGGCAACCTGTTCGAAGTGTTTCGGTTTTCCCGTGCGCGGCTCGATCTCCGGATGGTCCATGTACTCGATGTAAGCCTGCTGCCAGTAGTGCGCTTCCGTGCCGACCGCGGGAATGTCGAGACGATGCGCGGCTTCAAGGTTCGAGGTGTCGTTGAAGCCGCCGATGAACGCATATACAGCGATATCGACCGCGCGCTCGATGTCGCCGTTTCGTCGCAACGAAAAGTCTGAAAGCCAGCGGTCGCCTGCGGCCATTCGAAACTGCATCGCCATCGCTGCTGTCGTCATCGGCAGGTCAAACGCGTGCTCAAACTTGATCTCCTGTGCTTGCGTCAGACCAAATGCGCCGCGAATGTCTGCAAACGGCTGGTTTGCAAACACGATTGTGCCGGGTCTCACGGTGCGAATCTTCCCGACGAACTGTATGTCCTCGATCGCTTTCGCGAAGAGTTTCAGTCCACCGCGATCCTGTTCGAGAAACCGTAGACGCGGGCGATCGATTTGACTGTCGACGAGAAGACGCACGAGTCGCTCGTGGCCCAGGCAAGGTGCGAAGGGCAGCTTGCGTTGCGTGCAATAAAACGTGGCTTCAGCATCGCTGAGTCGCTGATCGTGCAGGCGTGTGACGTCTTTGAACGACGCATCGCCCATCGCTGCGTGGTAGCGATCGATGTTTAGAGTTCCCATATCAGGAGGTTAGTTTGTGGACACGATTTCCGCGCCCGCGGCGCGCATTTCCTCGATCGCGCGTTCGCCGTCGCCGGGCTCGACGTCTACCGCGCGCATCGCATTCTCTACCGCTTTCACTTTGAATCCATTCTTCACTGCATCGAGGACGGTGTTTTTCACGCAGTAGTCGGTTGCAAGCCCGCCGACGACCACTTCTTCCACTTTTTGATCGCGCATTCGCGCTGCGAGATCGGTTTCGTCAAACGCGGAGTAACAGTCTTTGTCGCCGAGACCTTTCGAGATCACCTCGATACGCGGATCGTCGCGCAGGGCAGGATGAAACTCAGCGCCTTTCGTGTTTTGCACACAATGATCCGGCCACGTGCCGCCGTATGCCTGAAAGTGTTTCGTCGTGGGCGTATGCCAGTCGCGACTTTTGTAAACCGGATCTCCACGTTCCAAGAATTCGTCGATCAACTTATTGAGCGGCTCCACGACCTCGTCGCCATGCGCCACCGCGAGCGTTCCGCCGGGACAAAAATCATTCTGCACGTCGACCACAATCAACGCTCGTTTCGGCTTGTTATTCATAAAGCTACCTGCCCTCGGAAAGAATGTTACACTGCCTGCACACAGTCTAAAAGTATAGTTGGGGCTCAGCATGATTCGAATGGCACTTGAGCTTGGTCCGTTGACGGATCGAGTGAACGAAGCGATCGCAGTAGCTAACTCTGAAGATGTTCGCAATCGCATCCGCAACAAGGATGCGTCTCTCTGGAAAACGGATCCTGACAGCGTTCGCCTCATCGGCAACTCGCTGGGATGGTTGACTGTTGCAGAAGAAATGATCGGCGTGGCGGATGAACTTTCGGAGTTTGCCGAGTCGATTCGCGCGCGTGGATTCAGTCACGTGATGGTCTGCGGCATGGGTGGCTCGTCACTGTGCCCGGAAGTGCTCGCACGCACGTTCGGAAGGCAGGAAGGATTTCCCGAGTTGCTTGTGCTCGATTCGACTGACCCGGACGTGCTCAACGGATTCGCGCAAAGGATCGACGTCGAGCGTTGTCTGTTTGTTATCGCGTCGAAGTCGGGCAGCACTACCGAGCCGAACGTGTTCTACAAGTACTGGTACGAAGAAGTACGCAAGCGCCGCGAGAATCCCGGCGAGAATTTTATTGCGATCACAGATCCCGGATCGCCGCTCGTCGAGACCGCATCGGAGCTCAGATTTCATAGAACGTTCCTAAATCAACCGGACATCGGCGGGCGTTATTCGGCGCTTTCGTATTTCGGCATGGTGCCGGCCGCGCTGATGGGACTGGACGTTCGCAAGTTTCTCCAACGTGCCATCGAAGCGAGATCGGATGAGGACGACGCAGTGCGGTTGGGTGTCGTCATGGGTGAATGCGCGAACGCCGGGCGCGATAAGTTGACGCTCGTGATCGATGCGTCGATTGCAACACTCGGGCTTTGGATCGAACAACTCGTAGCTGAAAGCACTGGCAAGGAAGGCAAAGGAATACTTCCGGTGAACGGTGAAGAGCTGGGTGGTCCGGAAGTGTACGGTGACGATCGTTTGTTCGTGTCGATTTCGGTTGGAGCCGTCGCGGGTGAAACGCAGGCGAAACTTGAAGCACTCGCAGCAGCAGGCCATCCGGTCGTCAATCGCGTACTGAGCGACACTAGCAATCTAGCTGCGGAGTTTTACGAGTGGGAGTTTGCCACCGCGTGCGCCGGTTGGCGACTCGGCATCAATCCTTTCGATCAGCCCAACGTGCAGGAAGCAAAAGATGCGACGAAGGAGTTGCTGGCTTCGTTTGAACGTCGCGGTCGACTTGAGGAGCGAATAGAGCTTGCGACTGAAGATTCGATCACGGTCTATGGCGCAGAGAAGACTGAAGCCGGTTCGGTAGCGGAAGTTTTAAGAGCACATCTGGCGACGGTAAAGCCTGGTGATTACATCGCGTTTTTAAACTACATTGAAGAAACACGCGAGATCGATGAAGAATTTCAGCAGTTACGAACACACCTGCGCGACGCAACAGGATGCGCGGTCACGATCGGCTATGGTCCGCGATTCCTGCACTCAACCGGACAACTTCACAAGGGTGGACCGAACACGGGAGTGTTCTTTCAGATCATCGCGAACGACGACGGCGATCTCGCCATCCCGGGCGAACCTTACACGTTCAGCATCCTCAAACAGGCCCAGGCATTCGGCGATTTCCGCGCGCTCGCGAAACGCGGCCGCCGCGTGATCGGCATCGACCTTGGCGACGCAACGCTTCGTGGTTTGGATCGACTCCGTAGGATTCTAAGTACATAAGTTAAGGTGCCGCGGATTAACGCAGATCCAATCTGCGTTAATCGGCGTAAATCCGCGGCACCAAAGAGAGGGGTCAATCTGAATGCTTGGAAGTCGTACAAAGAAGAAGCTGTGCGCACAGTTGTCGTACGGCCACTGGAATCCTTCCGCCATTCGATCTTTATTACTTTCA
>DASTQB010000264.1:0-19661 GCA_035761985.1 Pyrinomonadaceae bacterium | reverse complement strand
CCGACGCCAGCGTTCCGTGAAGCAGTGGTCCAAAGCCGCGGAGGATCGGCGTGGGCGTTTCTCGCGAGAACCACGGATCCGGAAAGAGCGTTGCGCAACCTGCTCGAGCGCGATCGGATGTTCACGGATCTCCTCCGCGAGGAAACTATGCGACTGAAGTTGCACGCCATTGATGTCGATGACGCGATGACTGAGGACGATCTCGGGAAGCGAGTGACCGACGTGTTCGGACTCTGAGACTAGAAATAACCCTTAACAGTGTTGCTCTTGAACGTGCCAGCTCCTTCTACTTCGACGACCGCATAGATTTCATCGTGACCCCAGTCTTCGTTTAGCTGGGTCTTGTGAACGGTTTTGCCGAGAGTGAACCTTCCGCCGGGAAGAACCTGTTGGACGCACGCGCCAACGCCGAAGTACGTGTCGTCGAGCCACTCATCGTCGCCGCGAATGCGGCCGCCAACCGCCTTCCCGACTGACTCAACAAAGCCCTCGCCGTCAACGATCACGCGGTAGTAGCCTGGTTCGTTTTCGTCTCGCGTGATGAAAAGCGTCACTTTCTTCACGGTGTCGTTCCTCTCCCTTCCGAAAGCGACGCGCTCGCACAGTTTTGCTCGCTTCCTTTTCAATTATGAGAAAAGCCGAACATAACGTTTGCAACGGCCATAGTGGATGTGCCAAGGCTGGTGCGGAGCAACTGTGGGTGGCCGTGCCGGGACCACCCGACACGGTCGTTTCTACTTATCAGGAGGGAAGCCCACGCGACGCAGGAGGTCAGTAAAGCGCGGATCGGAGCGCAGTGGGTCGTACCACGGATCAACTTTTAGTAACGCGAGCCCATCGGCCCGCTCGTTGTAAGCCTTCTCCAGCCACTCAAAAGCTTTGTCCTTCTCGCCGAGTTGTCCGTAGAGAATCGCGATGGCTTCCAAGCGCGCCGGGTTCTCGCGGCTTTCGAGAGTCTTAAGTAGGAACCGCAGATATCCCTGCCACCCAGATTTGGCGAAGGCGTTTTTTGCCGCTTCAATCACCGCCGGTGGCGCCCCCTCCAACGCCATCTGTCTGGCGTTCGCCGCCACCGCTTCCGCATACATACCCTTATGGGCGAAGGACTGGGCCAGAAAACCGTTAGCATCCGCGAAGTTCGGATCCAGCTCCAACGTCTTCTGCAGTTGAGCTATCGCCTCGTCATACCGGCGGGCTGAGTTAAGGCCCATCCCCAAGACCAGGTTCGTGATCAACGAGAGCGGATCCAACTCCAGTGCCCGGCGCACCTCCGCAAGCCCCTCGTCAAAGCGACCCTGGTGGATGAGCAGTTCGCCGTACCACTGGTGCGCCGTGGGGTAATTCGGGTTGAGTTCGATGGCGCGTTGAAGGTGCCGTTCCGCCCCGGCCCAGTCGAAGTCGAACTTCCTAAAGATGACGGCCAGCGAGGTGTGTGCTTCCGCCAGATCATGGTCGAGGGCTACCGCTTTCAAAGCAGCGTCTTTGGCACGAGGTATCACGTCGCGGCGCGACACCTTCCTGTCGAAGTTGGGAAGCACGGCGTAAGCGTCGGCGAGGCCCGTGTAAGCCAGCGCGTAGTTCGGGTCGATCGCGGTGGCCTGGGTGAAGTATTCAATCGATTTTTTCAGACCTTCAGGTGAACGCTTGTTCCAGTGGTAACGCCCTTTGAGGTATAGCTCGTAGGCCTCGGATTTTTCGGTGTACTGCCTGCTAACGCGCGCTTGCTCGGCGCCCGACACCTTCAACTCCAGACGCTCAGCGATGTCACGCGCGATCTCCCGCTGCACCGCCAGCAGGTCCGTGACCTTGCGCTCGTAGCGCTCGCCCCAGATCTGTTTGTTGTCACGCACATCGATCAACTCGACACTGACGCTCAGGTTTTCACCGCGGTGCAACATCCTTCCGGTGAGCACGGTGCTCACACCCAACTCTCTGCCTACCGTCACCGGGTCCGCCCCTCTACCCTTGTAGCGAAAGACGGAACTGCGAGCGACGACGCGCACGCTTTGGATCTGTGACAGATTGTTGATGATGCTCTCGGTCAAACCCTCGGAAAGATATTCCGTGTCGGGATCGCCGTTCTGGTTATCGAACGGCAGCACGGCAACGGAATCGGCGACGGTTCCGGAGTTCCGTCCTCGGAGGTAATAGCCAAGGCCGAGCGCTGAGGCGATTACCAGCAGCACGATGACACCTGCGAGCATGGGACGGCTGAGTCGCTTGTTGAGATTGTCCGCACCCGCCGCGTTCACTTGACGCGTAGTATCCCGATGGGTGTGGGTATTACGTACGGTGGTGACTTCCGCGGTAGGACCACGCCCTTCCGGCGTGATTGAATCTTTCTGCTCGTTCTCGCGCTCCAGCTGTTTGCTGAGCTTGCGAAGATCGACCAGCATGTCGTTCATGTTCTGGTAACGAGCTTCACGCACGCTCTCGAGCGCCTTCATCACGATCCGGTTCAACTCATCCGGTATCGCGGAGGCATACTGCTTCAGAGGCGGCGCTTCCTTCTGGATGATAAGAGAGAGTATCTGCATCGGCGTCGCTCCCTCAAAGCCGAACGGCACGCGCGCCGCGACCATTTCATAAATGACAACTCCCAGACTCCAGACGTCCGTGCGCGCATCGATATCGGGAAGCCCACCTGCCTGTTCCGGCGACATGTATGCGGCAGTGCCCATAACCATGCCGGGAGCGGTGTCGGCTAGAGCGCGTGTCAGACCTTCCGTGTCTGCGGCAGGCGTACGTTCTGCAAGTTTTGCCAACCCGAAGTCGAGCACCTTCACGTATCCGTCGGCGCGCAGCATTATGTTTTCGGGTTTGACATCGCGGTGGATGACGCCCGCCTGGTGCGCCGCCGCCAGAGCGGAAGCCGTCTGCACGGCCACGTCGAGCACTGCGTCGAGCGGCATGGTCCCTTCCTTCATGCGCTGACGCAAAGTGATACCTTCAATGAACTCGGTGGCTATGTAGTGCGCGGACTCTGTTCGTCCGATTTCGTAGACGGTGATGATGTTTGGGTGGTTCAGCGCGGAGGCCGCGCGCGCCTCCTGCACGAAACGGTTAACCCGGTGGTCGGTGGTGAAGTCCAGTCGCAAAAGTTTCAGCGCGACCTTGCGGCCCAACTGCGTGTCGTAGGCCGCATACACTTCACCCATTCCGCCCTGGCCGATCAGTGAAGAGATCTCGTAATGACTGAAGCGCCCGGCCGAGAGCTGTGGTGCGGTTGACAGGTTTTCAGCGGCAGGCGTGTCCATGAAGCTGGGCGCCTTTTCATAAGAGGAAAGCAGCGACTCGACTTCCTTCTTAACGCCTTCGTCACCGGCGCCCTCGCGCTGAATGAAGGCGGCCCGCTGCGCCGGCTCAAGCTCCAGCGCCGCCTCAAACAGTTCTTTCACTCTCTGCCAACGCTCAGGAGTCACGCTGCGTTATTCCCGACTAAGCTCGCGATGCAACCACGCCTTCGCAACGCTCCAGTCCCTCTTTACGGTGCGCGGCGACACGCCCAACGCCTCGGCGCTCTCCTCGACGCTCAGGCCGCTGAAGAAGCGCAGTTCGACGACGCGCGCCTGCTGCGCGTCGATGGCAGCCAGGCGTTCGAGCGCCTGATCCACCGCGAGCAAGTCAATGCCCTTGTCCGCCCCTGCTAAGTTCTCGTCGAGCGTCAACCTGATCTCTGCGCCGCCGCGCTTCGACGCTGCTTTCTTACGCGCGTGCTCGACGAGTATGCGGCGCATCAACGTCGCGGCGATGGCGAAGAAGTGAGTGCGATTCTGCCAGGGCACGTCCTGCGCGCCCGCAAGCCGGAGATAGGCTTCGTGCACGAGAGCAGTGGGCTGCAGCGTGTGGCCCGGACGCTCGCGACGCAGGTAGCCGGCGGCGCGTCCACGCAGTTCTTCGTAAATAATCGGGATCAGCCTTTCCAACGCCTCGCCACTGCCGTCGCTCCACTGCCGAAGCAACTGCGTCACGTTGGTCGAGGTTTGACTCATGCGGCGATCTCCCTTGGGGAAAATTTCAGTTAGCGGCAAAGGATATTCGAGGGAACATTAGCGGTCAATTTTGGGGTGAGATGACGCGCGCTTGCGGGTTAACGCCTCGGTGCTGGGGTGGAAATTTTCCAAAGAAATTTCCTGGCCCCGAGAATTTTGTTACTGCGCATTAGTGGGTGAAGAACAGAAGCGAAACATTATTCGAAGGAGATGTAATCATGTTCTGGTCCAGCTCACTAAAAGATGAAACGCACACCCGCACGAAACGCGCGGTGGAGCGAGCCGTTAGTTTTCTCTTGATGCTGATGGTCGCGTTGCTCGTACTCGCCGGACTTCAGGCGGGCCGGGTGCAGGCACAGTCGGAACACAACGGATTCGATCCCGGCGAGGCCGCAGGCGAGCCGGTCTACGCTGTCGAGACGCAGACCGACGGGCGAGTCCTGGTCGGCGGCAGTTATACGGCATACGGCGGGCGTGTGCATATCGGGATCAACCGAACCCTTATCAATGGCACCCTCGATGAGACCTTCGAGCCGGCGACGAACGGCACTGTCTGGTCTGTCCTCAGGCTGGCGAGCGGCAAGGTCCTGGTCGGCGGAGGCTTCACAGAGATCGGCGGACAGACGCGCCGTGGCGTCGCCCGGCTCAACCCGGACGGCACGCTCGACTCCGCCTTCAACCTCGACGTGACCGCTACGATCTTTTCCATGGCCGAACAGACCGACGGCCGCATCGTGCTCGCCGGCTTCACCCTCAAACCCGACGGGCAGCCCGGCCCGCACATCATCCGCCTCAATCCGGATGGGACGATCGACCAGACATTTAACCCCGGCTGGGGCGCCGACAGTTTCATCTTCGCCGTCGCGACACAGACGGACGGCAAGATCCTGATCGGCGGTAACTTCAACAACTTTGACGGCCACCCGCGGAGTCAGATCGCCCGCCTTAACCCGGATGGCTCGCTCGACGTGTCCTTCAACCCCGGTGCGGGTGGCACGGTCAGGGCTCTCGCTGTCCAGGCAGACGGGCGGATTCTCGTCGGTGGCAGTTTCAGTCTTCTGGCCGGTGTCGAGCGCAAGAACCTGAGCCGGCTGAACCCGGACGGCACGAGCGACAGCACCTTCTCGCCCGAGATCCTGGAAGGCGCAGTCATGAGCATCAGGTTACAGGGCGACGGGCGTATTCTTGCCGGCGGTGAATTCGGTCTGACTGGCTCGGCTTATCGTTGCCGCATCACACGGTTGATGGCCGACGGCTCAGTCGATTGGGGCTTCGAAGCCTGTTGACGGTACGGTCAACTCAATGAGAATTCAGGGGGACGGCAGGATCCTCCTCGGCGGCGACTTTACGCACGTCAATGGGTGGGCGCGCAATCGCATCGCACGGCTCTTCGCGAACGGCAAAATTGACGCCGGCCCGATCGATCTCGGTTTCAACCCGGCGCCCAACCAGGCTGTGGACACACTCGCGTTACAAGGCGACGGTCGCATCCTTGTCACCGGCAGGTTCGGCATTATTGGCGGTTGGAGTCAACCCCGCATCGCCCGGCTCACGTCCTCCGGAGTCGCAGAGACCTCCTTCACCCCGTCAGTGGGTTCGCACATCGCCGCCACGCCGCAGTCCGACGGCCGCGTCCTGATCTACGGCAACTCTGGGTTGTGGGTCGACGGTTACTCGAAGGTCGGTATCGCGCGGCTCCTGCCGAACGGAAGGCTCGACTCTTCCTTCGACGTGGCAACGGACGGGGGCGTCAAGGCGGTCGTTTCTCAAGCGGACGGTAGCACGCTGATCGGTGGCCCTTTCACGCAAGTGGGAGGACGTCGCCACACGGCCCTCGCGAGGCTCAACCCGGACGGGACAGTGGATCACACCTTCAACCCGTCGCTGATCTTTACGACGTCTACCGGTAATGCGCAGGTCTGGGCAATTGCGACGCAGGAGGATGGGAAGATCCTGATCGGTGGATGGTTCGACGAAGTAAACGGCGAGTCGCGCATCAACTTCGCCCGAGTTCACCCGGACGGGACGCTCGACCGAGAATTCAACCCGTCGATACAGGGTAACATCCACAGCATCGCGGTGCAGGCAGACGGGCGTGTGATAGTCGGCGGCCAGATATACCGGTTAGGCGGGCTCGCCGACCGTAGCAACCTCGGCAGGTTCAACGCCGATGGGACGCTCGACGCAGAGTTCAACCCCCGTGTCGCCAGTGGTGTCGACTTCATCGCCTTACAGGCGGACGGGCGTGCCGTGATCGGAGGTCCGTTCTATAGAGTCGGCGACCAGGTACGGTTCTACCTCGCCAAGCTCAACGTCGACGGGACGCTCGACGGCAGCTTCGATGCAAAATTAGGACCGTACTACTCCGCCCACGATGGCGGCAATCCCTACACCGGCGTCTTACAGGCGGATGGGCGCCTGCTTATCGGGGGGATGGGCTTCCGGACGCCCCCTTCATCGGACGTCACGTATTTCGCTCGCGTCTTCAACACCGGCCCAGCTACGGAAGATCTCTCGCTCGAGCCGACCGGCAGTTCAGTCACCTGGAGGCGCGGCGGCACCGGCCCCGAGGTCAGCAGCGTCACCTTTGACGTGTCGGCCGATGGTGTCAATTTCACACCGCTCGGCAGGGCTACCCGCGTGGAAGGCGGCTGGCGTCTCGATGGTCTCGGCCTGGGGCAGGGGCGGAGGTTCTATATCCGGGCGCGGGGCTTGTTTGCGAGCAGCCACGGCGGTCGCTTCGGATCCAAAACGTCGAGCTCATTCGTCGAGTCCGTTCGCGTTGTCGAGGCGACTAACTAGGTGATCGTGATGAAGCAGTAACTCTTGACTGCCACTCGTTGAGTTGACTGAGTTGGACCAGCGCCACCCACTGACGGCTTTGCCGAATCAGTGGGTGGTGCTTGGTTGTTTAAGGAAGCTTGGCGCCCGTGCGGGGTAACGGTGGGTGGCCCTTGCCTGGACCACCCACACACCCATACTTATGGATCAGGAGGGAAGCGTATTTCGTGTCAACCAAACCATAGTCAAAACTTCAAGAACCGATATGCGTTGGGGGCCATGATACAAACGGGCGGCCGGAGGGCCGCCCGTGATCATTTGAATCTTGTTGGCTGGGAGGCAGGGACTCGAACCCCGATAGCCAGATCCAGAGTCTGGAGTCCTACCATTGGACGACCTCCCAACAAGGATTCCGAATTTACGTATCGACGCCCCGCTTGTCAAACGGTCCAGCAATCCTGCCAATCCCGCACCATCCTCAGAATCCTGGCAAAAAAGAAATGCTTGTATCAACAGCGCATAACATGCACAATGGTCCTTGCTTTATGTCCTGGTAGCGGCGCACACCTGTTCGACAACATAGACAATCGAGTCCAATGCTTCAGTTTCCGAAACCCGTCTGCGGAGAGCCGATGACTGAACCCCTGAACGAATTTTCCCAGTCCGATAACGACCAGATTGCCGCTTATCGACTCAAATTAGAGGAAACAGCTGCGCTCGTCGCCCGCATCCGTCACGAGATCAACAACCCGCTCACAGGTGTTCTGGGCCAGGCCCAGCTATTGTTGCGTGAAGACTTGAGTGAACGCTCGCGAAAGCGTGTGCAGACGATTGAAGATCTTGCCTTGCGATTGAGAGACGTGGTGGCCCAGCTGCGCGACGTGCAGAAACCAGGCGGCGAAGAATAGCACCGGCAGGAATAGGTCATATAGGACTTATAAGACCTATAGGACCTATAATTCTTTACTGAACAAGGCGCTTAACGGATTCTTTCAACATCAAACGGCGGCTGCTGATGGTCGCCATGTGAAACGGCACCACGCACCCACAGCGATCACAGTCGGCGTTGTCGCCCATCATACACTTGCCCTTCTGCTCGCCCGTTGGTCCATACGCGAAAGCCTTCAAACGAAACTCACAGTTGTCCGTAACCTTCTTCGCGTTCTTCGACCGCATTAATTCGAGCGTGGAGTCGAGCATGTTGATGTAGCCGGGATACTTCTTCTTCAACGCGAGAATCTGATCGATCAACCGATCGCGTTCGGGCCAGTCGAGCCACAGTGCTTCGTCGAGACCTGTGACGGGCGTGAAGAAGTCGAAGATGATCCCGCCGCGCGCGATTGGTCCCCACTCCTTCACCAGATCCTCAATGCAATTGCGAGTGATGCTTGTAAGAACGCACGAGATCTGAATGTTCAACTCCGGATGTGACGTGACGTTCTGTTTGATCTTCTGATAGATACCCGGCGCACGCATACGCGCAAACGCTTCTTCAGTGCCGTCGATCGAGATCACCCACGTGCAGCCGGGCCAGTTGGGCAACTCCATCGTTCCGTTCGTAACGATCGTGTTGTGTTTGAAGTAGTGCCGGCCCGCGTCGATTAGCTGCTTGCGGACCATCGGTTCGCCACCCACCCACGTGCAGAGCATCATCGGATGACCGGCGGCCTTCATCGCCTCCAGCTTCTCGAGCCACTTCTCGATCGAGAGCTCTTTCTCGTTGTCGTGATCTTCGGCGAAGAAGTAACAATGCTCGCAACGGAGGTTGCAGCGATTGGTGACGTCGATCGAGCCGATGGCAAACTTCGGCAGACCGAAGACGAAGAGTTTGGTGATGTCGCGGAGCTTGCCGAGTTTACGCCTTACGTTCATGCGAGACTGGATATTACAGGATGAACGAGTTTCAAGCCATCAGTGCGTGACTTCGGCCGGTTTGCCCTTAACTTTCGTGTCGCCGTGAACAAACACACTGTAGCGATTGCCGGCGGGAATGATCGCAGGCTTGCCTTTCTTCAGTCCCCACAACAAACCGACTGGACCAAGAAACACCGTCGTCGCAACCGCAGCGACCGCAACCGTGCCGCCTTTA
Organism: Pyrinomonadaceae bacterium; assembly: GCA_035761985.1. Lineage (GTDB taxonomy): Bacteria > Acidobacteriota > Blastocatellia > Pyrinomonadales > Pyrinomonadaceae > PSRF01. The sequence goes on along the minus strand of DASTQB010000264.1, from coordinate 10,799 downwards.
CTGTCGCCGATCTTTCGTTGCGTGAACCTTGCGGGAACTCGGTTGCCGTCGACTGCAAGAACATCCTGCATGGCCCACTCCAGTTTACCAGCCTTGCCCCAGTGGCCTGCGCGTTTTGCCGTGGTGATGCGCGCTCTCGCTCCGGCGTCTTTTTCAAATATCGTCACGCCGTTGACTACCACCGGCTTGACTACGACAAAGTCCACGATATCTCCGACTTTGAGCTCCTCGCCCGACGCGTTGTTAGTTAGTTGAATCTCGACCTCGGTTCCGTCAGCCACACTTACGATCCCATCCTCGGGACCAGCCGGCGCGGCGCTGGATGGACCCTTCACCATCGCAAGAATCACGTTGTCAGGAACATTTGCGGCTTTGAAATCGGCGAGTGCCGTAGGACTTGTGTCGAAGTTGGCAGGCGACGATTTGATCTTCGCGACAACGACATCCGCCGTGACGCCGGCCTTCAGCATTGCGAGAACGTCTTTGTTTGTTAAAGGAGTAGCAGCCGTTTGAGACTTTGCATCGTTCGGATCCTGGGGAGTGGGGAATGCAAAAACAGCAAAGCTGATCGAGAGTGTGAGCAGTAAAGACAGGAGTTTTTTCATGGGGGCAATCTCCGAAAGTTAATACGGTCCAGGCTAAAGCCTGAAGCCTGAACGACACTTTAAGGCGCAAATAGATCGAGGGTCTATTTGATTGGGACAGAAAACAAACTGAACAGTTAAGAGAAGGTCCGGATCTAGACTGACACGGTTTCTTCGTCTTCAATCAGATACGGACTTGTCTGTACCGGTTGCTCGTCGGCGTCCTGGGCCAACACGGCCTGGATAACCGGCAGACTGAGAGAGTGTTTTGTAGTGGTCAGCGGCACGGGCTTGCCTGCCGCATAAACTTTGTGACGGCCATGCTCTTCGTACCACTCGGCGAGGTTGGCCGTCTTGTGCATATTCTCGATGATCTGCCGCCAGCCCACGCCGGTGTTGTAAGCGCAGAAGGAGATCTCGCCTTCCTGAGTGCCGTAGGGAATCACGCACATCTCGGTGCGGCGGAAGTCGTAATTGAACAGGTCCTGAAACCACATGCCCTCGACGCAGAGCACGCGCCACATGTCGTTTGCGTCGGCAGTCTTCTGGGCCATGCGATCGTTGCGATCGGAGTTGGAGTTGGTTGACGACGGTTTGAACAGGTTGATGATCTGCGAGATCGGAAAACCTTCAGGCGCACGATCGGCGTGGAAGTTTCGCATGATGGCCATGCCGAGTTGCGCGTACGAAAGCTTGCGGCCGCGAGCAGTGTCGGTGATCACCGCCACGTCGCGCATGAACCGTTCGTAGTCGAAGAACTCAAACAACGATTTGAATTCTCCGGTCTGTCTGTTCACAACCAGCAACGTAAAGATGCCGCAGTTTGGATGGCAGTTACACGACGACCAGCCCCACGGAGCATCCGCGCCCTGCAACATGTCCATCACGCTCGTAAACGCTGAATACGACGACAGCGGGAACCAGTCGCGCAACGGTTCGATGCGCCCGCCGAGCTGATGTTTGAGATCGTGCGTCATGCCAGCGAGCGTGTAGCGCCACTTCTTCCGCAGTTCATCAGAAATGTCTTCGTCGCGGCCGGTGAACGAAACTGGTTGGAAAGCGATGGTCTGGACCTTGTCGATGTTCTGTGCGGCAAACTCGACAATCTGCCCGATCGCGTCGTTGTTGATGTTGTTGACGATCGTTACGACGAGCGTGACTTTGATCCCCGCAGCGGCAAGGTTCTCGATTGCGCGCAACTTCACATCGAACAAGTTGCCGACACCGCGATGCTTGTTCTTCTCTTCGCTGACGCCGTCAAACTGTAGATACACGCCGTGCTGTCCCGCAGCTTTCGCCTGTTTGCAAAATTCAGGATCTTCGGCGAAGCGAATGCCGTTCGTCGCAGCGAGAATTCGATAGAAGCCGATCTTCTTCGCGTACGCGACGGCTTCGAGGTAGTAAGGCGAAAGCGTTGGCTCGCCACCGGAGAAAAGAATGATGACCTGTCGACGTGGTTTGAACGAGACGGCGCGATCGAGAATCGCCTTCGTATCTTCAAACGTCGGCTCGTGCACATAACCAACCTGGTTTGCGTCCATGAAGCATGGATTGCACATCATGTTGCAGCGGTTGGTCAGGTCGACAGTCAACACAGCGCCGCGTCCAAACTTAATGTTCGAAGTTCCGTGTCGATGCACGTCTTTGTCTTCGGCGGCGCGGAAGTCACGACCAAAGAAGAGCGACTCGATGCGTTCGAGAAACGCAGGATCGGTAGACATCACATCTTCAAACTGCCCGTGCTTCGGACACTCCTTGCGCATCACCACCTGGCCGTTGCTTTCGAGTATCTGTGCCTTGATCTCGCCCGGATGCTCGTGCATCAACGTGTCGAGTGGCACTGCACCCGTGATCACAGCATTGCGAACTTCTTTAACGCAGGTTGGACAAAGACTGTCAGTCTCGCGCGGGAAACCGAGTGGCGGCGCAGTGCGCTCGTACGACTTCAGAAGTGGACCAGGAGCCCAGTTCGGACGTATAGATTCACCTTCGGGAAGGCGCTGATTGACTGATTGGAACGCCCTCCAGGCGACATCTGAGAGACCGGAAATGAGACGAGAGCTTTTTACTCCCGACAGCTTACTCTTCTCGGATTCCCCCCTGCGAAACTGGTCACTAAACAAATTAAAAAGGTCTCCTCTTGCGAAAAAGGCCTAGAACAGCGGCCATCATAAACAGGATTTTCGGGATGTACAAGACAGGATTAGTTGAGAACATCCGGAAAATCATGTAAATCTTGGCATTCCTGTCTAAAAAATGACTATTCATCCCACTGCCATCATCGAAAATGACGTGGAAATAGGCCCGGATTGCGAAATCGGAGCCTATGCGGTCATTAAGCGGTTCACACGGCTGGGTGCGAGAAATCGCGTGTTTGAACATGCCGTGATCGGCGGCGATCCGCAGGATGTGAAGTTTAAAGGCGAACGGAGTTACCTGGAGATTGGGGACGACAACCTGATCCGGGAGTTCTGCACGTTTCACCGGGCGAGTGGTGAAGGTGAGACAACGCGCATCGGTTCGCGCAACTTTTTCATGGTTGGAGTTCACGTTGCGCACAACTGCGTGATAGGGGACGACAATATTTTTGCGAACGAAGTCGCGCTCGCTGGGCACATCACGATCGAGGACCACGTTTTTCTTTCGAACAATGTCGGCGCGCACCAGTTTGTCCGGATGGGCCGTTATGCGATGGTTGGCGGAAAGTCGAAGATCGTGCAGGATGTGTTGCCGTTTTTTATTACTGACGGGAATCCCGCGCGCTTGCGTGGCGTGAATAGCGTGGGGCTGCGGCGGGCGGGGCTCGACGAGGCACAACGACGCGTGTTGAAGAACGCGTACCGCACGCTGTTTCGGTCCGCGTTACCACTTTCGGAAGCGCTTGCCGGCTTGGCTGATTCGAGTGATGAGAATGTCAAACACCTGATCAGCTTCATCCGCGGATCAAAGCGGGGATTTACCACGGATAAACGCGAATGAAACAGACTGTGGATCAACTGGCCGAGCTCGTAGGAGGGCGCGTTGTCGGCGATGGTGCGAGGGTGATCGAGCGGATCGCCGATCTCGAACACGCGGGTAGTGCGGAGATCGCGTACGTTGAGAATGAGAGTTTTCTGGAGACAGCTGTCCGTAGCAAAGCAGCGTGTTTGATTGTCACCGATCGGATCAGCGGAAATCTCCTCGAGCGGACTCTTATTGAAGTCGGCGCTCCAAAACTCGCATTCGCGATCATCGGCGCCGCGCTTCATCCACCGGTGCGGCGTGAGCCAACGATACATCCGAGCGCCGTGGTTGCAGAAACTGCGGATGTTGCGCTGACGGCCTATGTTGGTCCAAACGTTTGCATCGGTGAATACACGCACGTCGGGGCTTACACGCGATTGGAAGCCGGTGTCGTGCTGGGTTCGCATGTGACTGTTGGCGATGATTGTGTGCTTCAGCCGAACGTGGTGCTGTATGACGGAGTTTCGATTGGAAGTCGGGTGATACTGCACGTCGGTGTGTGCCTCGGCGCGGATGGTTTTGGTTACGTGCGTCACGAGCTTGGGTACCAGAAGTTTCCGCAGATCGGGACGGTTGTGCTTGAAGACGATATTGAGATTGGCGCGTACAGTTGTGTTGACCGCGCGGCGCTCGGACGTACGCGGATCGGGCGAGGCACGAAGCTCGATAACATGGTCCATGTTGGACACAACTGCGACATCGGTGAGCGTGTTGTGATCGCGGCGCAGACGGGGATTAGCGGGAGTGTCGTGATCGAAGACGATGCGGTGATCGGTGGGCAGGTCGGGTTTGGGGACCACACGCGCGTGCAGAAGGGCGCGATTATCGGTTCGAAGGCTGGGATTCTGCCCGGGAAGATCGTGCGGCCCGGCGTGTGGTGGGGAATACCGGTGCAGCCGCTCGATCAATACAAGCGCATGAACGCGCACCTCGGTCGCTTGCCGCAAATGCGCGAGGATCTGAAGCGACTCAAGCGCGAGATCGAAGAGATCAAGGAAAAGCTTGGCCGCGGATGACGCGGATCTGGGTAAATCCGATTTAAGAGATCTGCGTTATCCGCGGCCGTGTTCTTTATTGCTTGGGGCCGGTGATTGGACCATCGCCAATCAGGAAATAACCCGGTGGCGGGGCGCCGCTGGTCGCTTCGCAGAACGCCTTCGCAGCCGCGGCCTGCGCGTCAACGTCTCCTTTCTTCTTCTTCGGAACCACCACCGTGTGACACGCACGGCTCGTAATCCCCGACACAAGGTTAAACGCCCTCACTATCACGAGGTATACACGACCGTCGTCCGTCTCGACGCGTTCAGCTCGCAATCGCAACGTCCCGATTCCAATGTTCTTCGCATCAGGCGAATGGACCACGCCCGGCGAAGTCGCCGTTTCATCATCCTCATCGCCAAACACCTGAACGTGGAACGCCGCCGGGGCAGTGGCACTCGCCGACAGTCCAACGTTCACCAGATCGCTGTTGACTGGCGACAGTGAATCCAGTGCGATTGACGACACCAGAAATACACCGTCCGGCGGCGGCGTTGGCGTTTGCGTCGGAGACGGAACGGGCGACGGAATCGGTGTCGGCTCTGGCGTCGGCGAAGTTGATGGCGTCGGAGTAGGTGAACCACACAGCCCGTCAGGGCCTTCAGTGTCTCCGGCGAGGGCGAACACGTCGCTCCCTCCGTTCGGCCACGACTCCGCGATCACAGCAAAGTGGTAGCAGCCTGTCTCCTGTAATCCCATCAGGAATTGAACGTTGATACTCGCGCCGTTTGGAAGCGGTGATGCCGGTGAAACGGAATCAACCGACAAAGTGCTGTTCAATCCACCGCCGTTCACTTGCGATGGCGGTTCTTCAAGAGTAGTGCCAACAACCGTGGCACCACCTTCAGTGAGTGTGACGAAGATCGTGCCTGATGTTCGTGGTCTAAGATCCGAAACGAGAGGCGTGGTAGGGAAGGTTGTCAGACCGACGACTCGAAAACGCAGCCGCTCGATATTTGCACCAGTGTTGTTCGTGAACGTGCGCCGGACTGAAAGCGTGCCGAACGTCGAGTTGTTTGCCGGATCGCTGGTGAAGTCGCGAACTACATTTGGCGCGTCGGTTTCAGACTGATGCGGATCGAGCGGCGAATCATCGATGGTGTTTCCGAAGATGCGTGGCGACGAGAGGTTTTCAGGACCCGGCGCGCCCAAACGCGGGCTTGCGCCCAGGTTCGTGCCGTTCGTATCGAGAAAAGCGAAGTCGATGGCATTGTCGTTGAAGTCGCGTACGACGCCGGTATCTGCGCCCTGTGAGGGAATCAGGCGCCAGAAAGTGTAATCAATATTAGACGGGAAGATCGGCGGAAGACCCGGGCCTTCGCGATAGAGCGCATTCGGTTCGCTCGTCGGGCCGACAGCGTCGAGCCGGTTTACATCGATAAAATTTGACGGCCTCGCAGTCTTGAAAAGCGCGAGCCCGACGTTATCCGGGATGTTGGTCGTGTACGTAGCGTCGCCGGTAGCGGTCGCGCCGTTGCCTGCTGGATAACCGGAGAGCGAATAGCCGACGCTGTTGACGCCGAGGAAGTGACCACGCGCTGGAATGATCGTGCCGTTTGGGATTACGAAGCGCGCGATGCCGTCGGAAGCAACCAGAGCGTATCCGGCGGAGCCGTCAGTCGTGGCGACGATGTGATCGGTATCGGTGTTGTTATAGATCTCGACGAATTCGTCAAAGGCGCCGGATGGACCACGAAGACGAAACTCGCTGATGATCAGTGGTGAATCTGAAGTGCGGCCGGTGATTACGAATATCAGACACGCAGAGGCGACGAGGGCAAGGGCAATCAACTTACGCATGTTGGGGGTCTCCTTGCGGACAGGTTTACATGACTCGCAAGATTAGCATGTAAATCATGTGAGGAATTGAAGAATTAGTTCGGCAGCGCGTTGGGAGGCGCCGGGTTGACCGAGCTTGTGTGAGACTTGTCTTAACTTTTCACGTGTCGCGCGGTTGGTTTCCGGATCGAGGAGTTTCAATAACTCCTGCGCGAGGTTTTTTCCAGTGAGCTGATCCTGCATCAACTCCCTTGCGATCTCTTCGCGGGCGACGAGGTTTACCAGTCCGAAATGGTCGACCCTGATCAGCCGCCCTAACGTGTTCCAGTTTGTTTTCGATTCTTTGTAAACCACGACCATCGGCGTCTCGAGCAGCGTCGCTTCGAGTGTGGCGGTGCCACTCGCGATTGCAGCCGCATCAGACGCTGCGAGTGCTTCTCGAGTTTGTCTCTCGATCACTTTGATCAAGCCGAAGTCGTGCAGCAACATGATCTCGAGACCTTCTTCGATTACTTTGATCGGAGCCACGACGACGATGGGTTGAATCTTCGGTCGCGCAGTTTCAAGCTCCTCGATCGCATCGAGCATCGGCGGGAGAATGCGTTCCAACTCTTTTCGCCTGCTGCCCGGCAGGAAAGAAACGATCGGCCTTGACGGATCGAGATCGTTGCGACGACAAAACTCCTCGCGTCCGTAACGTGGCTTCACTTCGCCTGACAGCGGATGTCCGACAAACTCGACGTGTTTCACACCGCGCTCTTTGTACCAGTCAACTTCGAACGGAAGTATCGAGAGGAGCAGATCGACGTGTTCTTTGATCTTGTTGATGCGACCGGATCGCCACGCCCACAGCTGTGGGCTGATGTAGTAGATCACTTTCAACCCGCGACGGTGAAGGGACGATGCGAGGCGGAGATTGAACTCAGGCCAGTCGACGAGAATCACTGCGTCGGGAGATCTTTCGACGGCGGCGGCTTTGAGCTGCCGGAACGCGCGGAGAAACTTCGTGAAGACGCGCCCGACTTCGACGATGCCCATGATCGCGAGCTCGTCGGTGTTGACGATCGTTTCGACACCGGCGTCGCGCATCAGCGGCCCGGTCGCGCCGAAGCATGTGACGTCGGCGCGTTCGCGGAGTGCTCGAACGAGGGCGGCGGCATGCGCATCACCCGACGGCTCCCCCGCAACGATCATCAATTTAGGCACGGCAGGCATATTACAGGATTTACACGATGTTTCAGGATTTACATGTCAAACCCTCGACACGATTACAAGATGTTCAGGATTGGCATGATTTACATGTAAATCATCTTAATCTTGCAAATCATGTCGCAGATCGTGCTAGCATCCACGCGCCCTTATGACGCGCACTCTGCTGGCCACCCTGATTCTTATCCTTGCCTGCCAGTTTGTCTTCGCGCAGCAAACCAATCCGGTCGATCGGAAAGTCGCCAATCCGATGACCGATACACCCAACGTCAATCCACTCCATACCGATCAGCCCGTCCAACGCCGTCAACCGTCACAGAACGGCGTGGAAGCCGTCCCCACAGATCGAATCACCGTCAGCTCGATCAAGCAGGACGCCGTCGGTCCCGAAGACGCGCGCATCGTCACTTACGAAGGCAACGTCGACATTCGCATCGGCACGTACCGACTCCAGGCAGACAAGGCCATCGTGTACGAAGCAGAGAACAAGGTCGTCGCGGAAGGCAGCGTCGTTTTCGACCAGGCGGATCAGCAACGAATCACCGGCTCGCGAGCGGAGTGGAACTATCGCACCAAGACCGGTTACTTCGTCGACTCAACCGGTTTCACAAACCAGACGCAGGACGGAACCCGCATCTATTTCACTGCGGATCGCGTCGAGAAGATCAGCCTCGACACGATCGAAGCGACGAACGTTCAGGTCACAGCCTGCGACGAAGACGTTCCGAAGTGGAGCTTTCACGCAAGCAAGACGCGCATCAAGACAGGCGATCGCGTGTACGTCTACTCGCCGAAGCTCCGGCTGAAAAACATACCCGTGTTCTTCCTGCCGTATGCGTCCGTCTCGATCAAGACACGCGATCGCGCTTCAGGATTTCTGACGCCGACGTTTGGCGGCTCAGGCGCGAAAGGCGCGCGTCTGTCGACTGCCTACTATCAAACGCTCGGTCGCTCAGCCGACTTCACTTTTCGCAGCGACATCTACACGCAACGGGGCTTAGGGTTCGGCGGCGACCTGCGCACACGCGCAAACTCGCGGTCGTATCTCAACGTCGGCTTCTATGCAGTCAAGGATCGAATCTTTGGACCAGAAGCGAGCGACGCGAATCCGGATCAGGGCGGTTCGAGTCTCTACGTGGAAGGCGTGCACTACTTCAAAAACGGTTTCATCGCCGTTGCTGACGTAAACATCACTTCAAACCTCGCGTTCCGGCAGGTGTTCTCCGACAACATTCAACAAGCCATCTCGCCGGAAGAGACGTCGCAGGTTTTCATAAACAAAGATCACGACGAGTACAGCTTCAACTTCCTCGCGCGCACGCAGGTGACGTCACTCGAAAACGCACGCATTCGTATCCGGCAGTTGCCGAGCATCAGCATCGACAAGCGTCCCACGATCGTGAACTTCTTCAAAAACCTTCCGGTCTACTTTTCATTCAGCGGCGCGGCGGACGGCGTCAGCCGGAAAGAGACTGTCGAAGATGCGTTGCAGTTTATTAGCGACGTCGGCGGGAACCCGATCCTCGCGCCGTCGATGGTGCAGCGACTCGATCTGCATCCACGATTCGAGTTGCCGTTGCACTTCGCGGGATGGTCCATCACGTCAACCGGAAGCGGGCGTGTCACTTACTATTCAAACTCACTCGATCCCGCAACACGCGACGTGCTCAGCCGGAACGTCACACGCACGTACGGCGAGTTTGAACTGGACGTGCGGCCACCGGCATTCGCCAGGGACTTTCAACGCGGTGGTGCATTCTTCTTTCGTCACGTGATCGAGCCTTACATCATCTATCGCAAAGTCACAGGCATTCACAATTTCGATCGCATCATTCGCTTCGACTTAACCGATACCGTTGCCGATACAAACGAGTTTGAATTCGGTATCGCCAACCGTTTCTTCACGCGACGCTCGACTGAAAACGTCAGCGACATTCCGGTTCGAGAAATAGCGAACGGCGAAAACCGCCCGCAACTCTCGACGCAACCGTATGAAGCACTGACGATCACGTTACGCGGCAAATACTTCTTCGATCCATTCTTCGGCGGCGCACTCCTCCCCGGCCGTCGCAACCAGTTCTATCCCATCAACACACTCTCGGGTTTTGTTTACGGTGGCGTCCCGCGCCGTTTTTCACCCGTGAATGTCGACGCGCGCTACCGGCCCAGACGCGATCTCTTTGTCGACTTTCGAACGGATCTCGACACGCAGGGCGGCGGCATGCGTTCGGTGTCGACGACGTTTGGCCTATCTCGATCGCTGGTCCAGATCTTTCAGAGTTTCTATTACACGCGTGCAATCGAGTTGCAGGGAAGTCTCGCGAGATTTGCCAACGCGGAAGGTTTCGAAGCTGGAACTGTGCGTGGTTCGCAGTGGAGCCCATCGGTGTTTCTGGGCGACCGTGCGCAGGGTCTGTTTGGCGGCGCGTCGTTCTTTTTTGACTTCCAGAAACGACCCGGCAGGGGCGACAGCTCGCTGATCAGCTCGACCGTGACGCTCGGCCATAGCTGGGACTGCTGTGCGGCGGCGGCCCAGTTTTCGAGCTTCAACGTGGGCCTTCGAAAAGAGAATCGCGTTATTTTCAGCTTTCGTTTGAATGGGATAGGCAGTTTCGGGACCGAGCAATTCGGGCAGAGATCCAGGTGAATATTTCGGCCACAGATGAAAGCAGATTTGCGTTCATCTGTGCAATTTGTGGCCGAAATACTATAATGCCTCGGCTGGGCAACCGCTCCCGATAAGTACGCCTCTTAGCTCCGGCCCGCTGTCCGCTGTTAAGGAAACCACATGAAAATGAATAGAAAGCTCTTAGGTTGTAGTCTCATCGCCGCCATCATCCTCTCGCTTATCTCCTTTCCTTCATTGGGAATGAAGACTTCCGCAGCGCCGTCTCCCGCGGTCCCAAGTCAGGTCTCCCAGGCCCCCAAGCCGCCGATGACGGCGCCATTGGTCCAGGACCAGACGCGCGACCAGGAGTTGTCGAAGCACCTCCGGAAATACGATGTGATCAGAATGGACCCGGGTGCGGCCGTGGCCCAGATTAAGAGTCGCGGCCGGCTCGTCCTCAAGTCGTCAATGCGAGACTTCGATATCGACATGACGCCGCACGACATCCGCTCCGCCGATTACACGGCCCATGTGATCGACTCGCAAGGCGTTCGTCACGCACTGCCGCGAACGGAAGT
>DASTQB010000263.1:0-5000 GCA_035761985.1 Pyrinomonadaceae bacterium | reverse complement strand
TCTGTGTTCAGGAACGTTGCTGCTACTTTGCCGTAGTCGACATATTTCAAACTTCGCGTTCCGAGTCGCACGCCGGTGACTGCGCTAACCGCATCGGCCATGCAGCGATCGATCTCTACCCAGACGATGAGCTTCTTACGATCTTTGCCCCGCGGATCGTCGATGCCGATCGAGCTGCAGCCGAGCAGTGCCATGCGTGCGCCGAGTAGCTGTCCCGCGCACATGTGGCCGTGCAGGCGCTCGCATTCTTTCAACAGTGTATCGAGCGATTCCATTGGTTAGCCCTTAGGTCCGAGTTCGTAGATAGTCGATCAATGCCGGGAGATTTGTGGGGGTGAACGTTGGAAGATCGTGTGAAGGTGGAGCTGCACTGTTGTCAGAGAAATAAATGCTCGTTGCCTTCGCCAGAGCAGCGCGCGCGGTGCTTTTGATCTTGTCACTGCCCGATCGGACCATCACGAACTGATCGGTGTGTACAAACTGCGAGAAGCTGTTTCCTTCAACAAACACGCCGCGCGATTTGACTCGTCCGAGTGCCTCTTTAATTCCCTTCTCGATCTGGTCGTCGGTTGCGATCAACCAGTGAACGTTCGACGCTCCGGCATCCCAGTATCGCGCTGTGTCTTTTCCCGCGTCGTAAGTCGCTTCACGTCCAGACCGCACCAACGGCTCTTCGCTCAGCAAATGACTCACGCAACACGCATGCGGATCCTTCCCACACGAACGATAGTGACCTCGAGTCGTCTTAATCGCTTCCCAACCAGGAAACGCTCGCAGCAGTTCACACATCAGCGTTGTCTTGCCAACGTTCGAAGTAAAACCACCAACACCGATTACAACTGGCTGGTCCATATCTAACCTGGTGGCCACGGAGGGCCACCCCTACAACAATCCTTACCTCCTGCGCCTGCCCTTCGGCACAACATTCGGCGCATTCACTCTCAACACGCCACGCGCATCCTTATACAAACTGAACTTCACCTCGTTTACAGGCCCGCCCTCTTCTTCCTGCAAACGCACGGTGAAGGTCTTGTTATCGCCCTGCCCTTCGACTCTCGCCGGCAAGTAACCCTTAATATCCGGACTGCGATACGCTGTGTAATGTTCCTGATTACGTTTGTCGTAACCAAGCACGTAGATACGATCGAAATCCGGCCCATCAACCGTTTGCGGCTGGTTCGAACTGCTCTTCTCGAGTATTAACCAGCTTCCCGGCTTTCCTTCGCGACCCGCGTCCTTGTCCGTTTTTTCTTTGCTATCGCCATCGAGACGTTGCCACGCCACAAACTCTCGTCCGGTACGATAGAAGATGATGTCACTCGGAACGGCGAGTTCTACCTGTTTGCCGTAAATCCAACCAGCGGGCGCCGGCGATGCAACGGCATCGAGGCGCACCTTGTACCAGAGCTCATTCGCGTCTTCTTCTTCCTTCTTCTCGTCGTCCGATTGTCCCGGCCTGGCGCCGCCCTGTTGCGCGCTGCCGGCCTTAGGCGCAACGTCGCTCTCGATCGTTTCCGAAGCCTTAGGCTTAGGCACGCGTTTCCAGCCGATGATCTCGAAACTCGATCCGCTATCGAGTCGCATCATGATGTTTTCGTTGCCGCTGCGGTCGGGTGAGAGTCGAAGATTCGAACTCGCACGAAGCTGCCCCATCGCCTGTGCAGGAACGTCCTTATCTTCGTCGGCCAACTTCTTCGACTCGTCCAGCACTTCTTCAGGCATTACGTTGCGCGCTTCGATCCAACCTTCGGTCGCATCTTCGTCACGCGCTTTGACGCGCAGCCAACGCTCTTTCCGAGTGTTGTCACTCGGATCGAGAACGTCGGTCGACTCAAGTATGTCGACGACGTCGCCGCGGTTGACCTGTAAGAGATCGGCGGCAACCACTGCTGTCGAGCTGCGTATTTGAGCGCGACGCGCGACGATGACGCCGGTGGTGTTTCTGCTGGCCAGAGTCTGGCAGCCGAGGGACAACAACACGAGGAAGAAAACAGCTATGGCGTTGCTAATTCTCATTCTTATTCCTGAATCAATCACGATAACCCAGCGAGCGAAGCAGCCTTTTCTGATCGGGGTTGAGCTGGCTCGCAACTCGTAGCTGCGAGCTCTGGCCGTTCGCATTGAGATGCAGCCCGTAAGCCGAAAGAACGCGCTCCAGGTCCAGTTCGAATTCGCGGCCGGTTTCGATGTACGACTTCGCAAAGTCTTTCGGCGCCGGCGAGGAACCCAGCCATGCAATTATAGCTTCATTTCCCTGTTGACCGTCAGCGACTCCGCCGTTGAATAGATCGCGGTAGCGGCTGGCGAGCGTTATTTTTCCGTCGCTTTGTGCGCGGATCATCAGGTCGTACAAAAGTGCGACCAGCATTCCCTTGTCATAAACGACCGAACCGGAACTCGTCCAACGAGTCTCCGAAGCTTCGATCAGCGAGAGCTTGGCCCCTGAGGAGATATAAGAATCATAAACACGTGCGATCGTAGCGAGGAATTCCTTGAAGCTGATGATCTTCAGCTCGAGTGCAGTGCGCAGAGCGATATAGAGAGTGAAGCCTTCGAAGAACCAGTCGTAGTCGCCTTGAAGCTTGAGCGAGTTGGGCACCCAGAGGTGTAGCAGCTCGTGTGTGAAGATGACGCCGAGCTGGCCTGGCCAGTTCTGGATCGAAGCGGCCGGATCCATGAGCAACACGACGGTGGATCCTCTTGTTTCGGCTCTCCACTTTGTGCTTCCGACTTGCACCGGAAGCGGGGCGATCATGATCGCGGATTTCTGCGGTAACTTGAATCCTGTAAGCGCGATGTATTTTTTGAAGACGCGGATCGAGGCTTTAACAGCATCGGCGTCCTTGAAAGGCCAGTTTCCGCTGATCATGGTGTCGAGGATCATTCCGTCGATGCTCTTAGAGGTGTTGCGGAGCGAACGTCCGATGAAGAAGACAGCCTTTTCCGGTGCCGTGACTTCGTAACGGCCGTTCGCACCTCGCTCGATTGCTGTTTGGACAGTCCACCCCTCCGGCAGCCGAAACTCGACACTCGGGGTTTCAAAATCAATCGGCAGCAGATCCGCGAACATCAAAAATCCGCGTTCATCCGCGATCCAGCTTGTGTGTGCGACGTCGCGAGGTGTGGGTTGTGAAAGTCTGACGTTGTAACTGATCCGCGTCGCATCTAGCTCTGAGCGAAACTCACCGGTCGCACTCTTTTTTAGCCGCGGATCGGCGCCTGAATTTGAAAATACATGGAAGTTTTCGACGCGCTCGGCGATGCCGAGAGCTCCGGCGTATGCGTTTCGAAAAGACCAAGAACGGCGCGGGGATGATTCCGCTTCAACACTAACCTGACCTGCCTCTGCGACCACAATGGTGATGCGGGTCCGCTCGGTCGCGTGTGTGCTGCCAGCAACGACACAAAGCACAACGATTATGAGTGCCAGCTTCACTTTGACAGGATTTCAGGATTTTCAGGATTAACATGATCGTGTGCATCATGGTCATCCTGTAATCTTGTGCTACAATTTCGGCGCTCCCTGAATCTAACACATCTAACACGCATGTTGAGGTTGAAGCGCTGGATTGGTTTTGCCCTGGTGGTCTTCATCTTCTACGGTACGACCGTGGAGGCTGCGCACCGTCATGGCCGCATCCTGCCAACCAGCGGTGTGGATTCAGTCGCGAACCCCGAGCACACCAGCTCGCCTGCAAGCGGCATAACAAGCTGCGGCGACTGTCTCATCTGCCAGTTACACCAGAATTTCAACACAACCCTCGTTGCGTTCAGGTTCGTCGATCCGCCGGTATCAGTAATCCCAAGCTCCAGTGCTGAACTGCCGCGCGACGTCTTTTCAGAAGCAACCGGAGTCATCGCCGGACGCGCTCCTCCTTTTCTCTCCTAACAACTCGCTGACGCGGGATTTTCCCGACCAGATGCTCCTTCCGAGCGTCTGCATAGCTTCCATTCGATCCGCTGTGCGCGATCAATGGACCACGTTCAATCAGGAATTGAACCGTTTTTAGGAGACAAAGAATGAATCTTACACAGAGACTTTCGCTCGCACTCATACTTCTCAGCTTGTTTAGTTTGCACGCACTCGGACAATCAGCAGCAGGCACGGCAACACTGCGCGGCAACGTCACCCTCGGCGACAGCGGCAGGCCCGTACACAACGCTCTGATCACGATTCTTCAGTTGAAGCGCACGGTGGGAACTGACCAAGAGGGCAAATACGAGTTTCGCGACGTGCCGCCGGGACGCTACGACGTCGTAGCGCACCTCGATCGGGTGCCTGACGTCGTCCGCAGTGCGGATCTGACATCAGGTGAAGCCACTGTTAACTTCCAAATCCAACTCACCGGCGTGCGCGAGGAAGTGACTGTAACCGCGACCGGAAGCGAACAGTCAGTGAGTAGCTCGATTCAATCGGTCGAAGTGTTGGGCTCGATCGAGCTCGCGAAGAAGAGTCCAGTCTCGCTTGGCGAAGCACTCGACGGCGAACTCGGAATCGCCAAGCGCAGCTTCGGGCCGGGAACCGCGCGGCCTGTCATTCGTGGTTTTGACGGCGATCGCGTGCTCGTGTTGCAGGATGGCAATCGAATCGGCGGCCTTGGGTTCCAGTCGGGCGATCACGCTGAACCGGTTGACGTGCTGAACGTCGAACGAGTTGAAATCGTCAAAGGCCCGGCCTCGCTTCTCTACGGCAGCAACGCCATCGGAGGCGTGGTCAACACCATCTCCGGCCACGACTCGCCGCACAAAGGCGTTAACGGCTATTTGACGGGCATTGGCAGTACAAACGGCCCTCACGGCGGTGGGAGCGGCGGTATCGAATACGGCACCGATCGATGGCTGGTATGGGCGAACGCCGGCGGGCAGAAATCGGGTGATTATGAGACTCCGATCGGCACAGTCGAAAATTCCTTTTCACGCGAAGTGAGTGCGTCGGCGGGTTTCGGTTACTACCCGGCAAACCGGTTCTTCAGTTTCAACTACAACTTCAACAAACGACG
>DASTQB010000262.1:0-7159 GCA_035761985.1 Pyrinomonadaceae bacterium | reverse complement strand
AAACGAGAAGCTGAAGCATATACCAGTAATGCTGCTCGTGGGCTCGTTCGAGCCGTTCGACGAAGCGGAGGCGCGCAGAGTTGGCGCGGATGACATCTTGACCAAACCATTTCAATCGATTCGACGACTGATCGATCGGGTGGGAGCGCTCGTGAGTAGCCCGCCTGCCGAGAAAGAGCGTCCAACAGCCGAACTTCCGAAGGCCGAAGAGCCGGCGGCGGAAGAAGAGCTGATGGACACGTACGACCTGGAAGTGTCGACGGCAGACACGCTGCCGCTGGACGAGGCCATCGCGGCGGAATCGTTACCGCGTGAGGTGAAAATGGAACAAGAAACACGAAACGATTCTGACGTGTTGTTGGACCTTGGCGACTATGAGCCTGTGAGTGCGAGTGATGACGAGTTTGTTCTGGATCTCGACGAGGATGCGCCTCGTGAGGTCGTCACGCCTGCTTACGAACCGGCTGCGCCGGTGCGCGCGTTTGTCGAACCGCAGGTGAGAGAAGCGGCTGCGGCTGCTACCTACTCTTCGTTTGCAGAGACGCAGGAGATTCCGTATGCGACTGATGAGGTCGCCGTTGTCGAACCGGAACCGGAACGAGTTGCGGAACCACAACGAACTCCAGAACCGCAATCCATTTCATCCGCGGCATCCGCGGCTTCAATTAGTCCGGATCAACTTTCCCCGGAAATGATCGACGCCATCGCCCGCCGCGTTGTCGAGATGATGTCGGACAAAGTCGTACGCGAGATCGCGTGGGAAGTCGTGCCGGATATGGCAGAGCTGCTGATCAAGAAGCAGTTGGAAGAGCGGCAAGCAAAGTAAATCTTCTATCAGTGATGGATTCCCTTGAGGTCGCAATCCGCGACCTCAAATTGTTTTTAGGAACGATGAAAGTTGATTTTCGACTTCTTCGATGGAAACGCTGTGACCATTTTGTTCTTCGCCTGCGAAGCAGGCGTAAGCGTAAAGCCTGGGGCGCAAGCCCCAGGTTAATGTCCAACAAAATGGGCCAGAGCCCGCGAGAGCGGGCGAAAGGCTGCCGATTCCGTGCTGTCGCGCGTTTCACGGGCTTGGGCTTATTTTTTTGATCTGATCCTGGGGCTGACGCCCCAGGCTTTACGCTTACGCCTGCTATCGCAGGCTAAGAAGAAGCGCGAGCGCGAGCCGTAATCCATGCACCCAAGCACACACTCCCGTTTCACTTCTCTCTTTTGAACTTTGTGCGTTGTCTGGCGTAGACTCTACGTTTTCATTTTCATAAGGCAAGCGTAGAGTTCGCATGGATATCCCCAAACAGTACGACCCCAAAGAGGCTGAGCAGCATCACTACGAGCGCTGGGAGCGGAGTGGTTTTTTTGCCCCCGAGATAAATAAGGATCCGGCGGCAGAAGTCTTTTCGATCGTTATCCCGCCTCCGAACGTTACCGGCTCGTTGCACATGGGCCATGCCCTCCAGCATACGCTCATGGACGTCATGACGCGGCACAAGCGCATGTGTGGGTATCGCACACTGTGGCTGCCGGGTATGGACCACGCCGGCATCTCGACGCAGTTGATGGTCTCGCGCGCGCTGAAGGAAGAAGGAAAGTCGAGACACGATCTCGGCCGCGAAAAGTTTGTCGAGCGCGTCTGGCAGTGGAAGGCCGAATCGGGCGGACAGATCACGGTTCAGATGCGCCGCGAAGGTGCTTCCGTCGACTGGTCGCGCGAGAAGTTTACGATGGACGAAGACCTCTCGCGCGCAGTGTACGAAGTATTCGTTCGCCTGTACGAAGAGGGCATGATCTATCGTGGCAACCGGATCGTAAACTGGTGCCCGCATGACCAGACCGTGCTCTCGGATCTCGAAGTCGAGAAGCTGCCGCAGTCGGGCAAACTCTATTATCTCCAGTATCCGATCAAGAATAGCGAGCGGCATGTGACCGTCGCCACGACGCGACCCGAAACGATGCTCGGCGATACCGCCGTGGCCGTGAGCCCAACCGACGATCGCTATCGCGATCTAGTGGGCGAGACTGTGCTGCTGCCACTCACCAATCGTGAGATCCCGATCATTGCCGACGAGTACGTCGATCCGGAGTTTGGTACCGGTGCGGTGAAGGTCACGCCCGCGCACGACCCAAACGACTACGAGATGGGCTTGCGTCACAGCCTCCCTGAAGTCGTCGTGATCGATCTGTACGCGAAGATGACGGCGGACGCAGGCGCGGACTTTGCCGGACTCGATCGTTACAAGGCGCGCGAGAAAGTCGTAGCCGACTTTGAATCACTCGGTCTGCTCGAGAAAGTTGTCGACTACGAGTTTTCGATCTCGAAATGCGAGCGCTGCAAGACTGTGATCGAGCCGCTGATCTCGCTGCAGTGGTTCATGAAGATGGACCAGGTGCGCGATCTCGCGCTCGATTTACTAGCGCGCGAACACAAGCCACGCTTCGTCCCTGAAACTTACGAGAAGATTTACACCAACTGGCTCGAAAACCTTCGCGATTGGACCATCTCGCGCCAGCTCTGGTGGGGCCACCAGATTCCCGCCTGGTACACACCCGACGGCCAGGTCGTCGTCGCCCGATCGGAAGAGGAGGCGCGTGAAAAGGCAGGTACGAGCGAGCTCACGCGGGATCCGGACGTGCTCGACACTTGGTTCTCATCCGCGCTCTGGCCGTTCTCGACGCTCGGTTGGCCCAACGAAACCGACGATCTCAAGACCTTTTATCCAACATCCGTGCTCGTCACAGCTCGCGACATCATTTTCCTCTGGGTGTCGCGCATGGTGATGAGCGGGATGAAGTTCATGGGCAAAGAGCCGTTCGCAGATGTTTACGTGACGGGAACGGTCCTCGACAGCCAGGGCCAGCGCATGTCGAAAACGAAAAGAAACGGAATCGATCCGCTCGAAGTTTTCGATAAGTATGGTGTGGACGCAACGCGTCTCACGTTGGCCCAGATCGGCAGCACAGACACGCGCTGGAACGAGAAGCAGGTCGAATCGTATCGCAACTTCGCTAACAAGATCTGGAACGCAGCGAGGTTCTGCCTGCTCAATTCAGACGGCGCGGAAGTCAAACCGGAGACACTCGACAACGCGTCTGCGCTTCAAGATCGCTGGATCGTCTCGCGTCTCAACAAGACGGCGCGAGATCTGAACGCCGCCATCAACGCCTACGAGTTTCACCAGGCAGTGCAGCTTTTGTATCACTTCTTCTGGGACGACTTCTGCGACTGGTACATCGAACTCTCAAAGTCAGACGTCACTGCGGAACAGGAGAGCGCCGCACGCACTGAGGCACGCACCCGTTTGTTGACAGTGCTCGAACAGGCACTGCGACTACTGCATCCTTTCATGCCTTACATCACTGAAGAACTGTGGCAGCGTTTGCCCGGCGAAAAGCATTTGCACAGCGCGTACGCGGGCGCCGAGCCGACAGTGATGCTGACGGCTTTCCCGGCAGGCAACGCTAACCTGATCGACGAGGCTGCGGAGTCTGAAATGCAGGCGATCATCGAGCTCATCTCGCGCGTGCGAAACATTCGCTCCGAGATGAACATCAAACCGTCCGAACGCATTCCGGTGATCGTTGCAGCCTCTGACGAGAACCTGCGTCGCGTCTTTTCATCAGCACGGGAGCAGATCTCACGTTTGGTCCGAGCTTCGGAAATTTCAGTCAACGGCCAGGTCGAAGCTCCACGTGCTTCGGCGCGAGCGGTGCTAACCGGCGGCGCGGAAGTGGCGATTCCACTCGAAGGTTTGATCGACTTCGAACAGGAACGACGCCGCTTGCAACGCGAGCAGGAAAAACTCCAGGCCGAAGCGAAAAAGCTCGAAGCCCAGCTCGAGAATCCAAACTTCGTCTCGCGAGCACCGGCTGAACGCGTGAACGAAGTGCGCGCGCGTATCGCGGAGATTGCTCAGCAGTCCGCTCAACTTCAGCAGACAGTCGAGAACCTCCAATGAACTGGATCGACGAAGGCGCGCTTTACTCGCAGATCGGACTCTACCTGCGCGAAGATCTCGGACGCGGCGACATCACAACGCAGTCGATCATCGTGCGCAACACACGCGCTCGCGCTCGTTTTGTCGCCGGTGAAAACATGATCGTCGCGGGCCTCGAAGCGGCGGAAGAAGTGTTTCTCACACTCGACTCGCAGCAACAACTCGAAGCGTTTGTTGCTGACGGCGAACCGGTTGAAGCGGGGAAAGTGATCGCACGCATGGTCGGGTTTGCAGACGTGCTGATCTCGGCCGAGCGAGTCGCGCTGAATCTCCTGCAAAAACTCTCGGGCATCGCGACACTGACAAACAAGTACGTGAAGGCAGTTGACGGCACGAGTGCTCAGATCGGGGATACGCGAGCGACCACTCCCGGCTTGCGTTTGCTGGAAAGATACGCAATCGAACTCGGCGGCGGATTCAACAGCAGGTTTGGACTCGATGACGGCGTGGTCGTCACGTCAAACCACATCGCGATACACGGGGGAGTCGCCAGTGCAGTGACCCTCTCCAAAGTGACCTTAGGTCACCTTCATAAAATCGCCGCCGAAGTTTCGAGTGCAGACGAAGCACGAGACGCGATCGAAGCGGGCGCTGATGCGATCATTGTCGAAGGGCTCGAACCGGAGCAGTTTGGTCAAGTTGCTGCACGTGCGCGCGAAGTTTCGGACAGGGTCGCTATCGAATGTGCGGGCAGGATCACGCTTGAGAACGTACGCCAGTATGCGGAAGCAGGAGCGGAGCGGATTCGCGTCGCTGCACTGACGAACGCAGCACCCGCCGCTGATATCACCTTCAGAGTTCAACCCTTCTAAAACGCGGTAGTGACCTGCTTTCTCACCATGAGGAATGCAAAATGAGTTGGCGAGAAAAGACGCGACGACGGCTTGCTCAACGAGCGTTGGAACGTCAACTCGAATACCAGCAACGCAAAGCGCAGCACGTGCGCGGGCGCGAGGACGAGATCATCTCCGCGATGAAGCGTTCGTCGCAAAGAGTTCGGGAGCTGCTCGAGAGTTTCCAGCCGATCGCGAACGATGCGCGCGTGATCGAGGTCGGCAGTGGTGCGCATGGACTGATCTTCTACTTCGGATCGAGCCGTGGCGTCGGCGTCGATCCGCTCGCGGTGAGTTATGGGAGTTTGTTTTCGCAGTGGCAAAGATGCGCTGCGACGGTTGCCGCCGTTGGCGAGTCGCTGCCGTTTCCGGATCGAAGTTTCGATGTAGTGCTTTGCGACAACGTGGTCGATCATGCTGAGTCGCCGTCGCAGATCGTTCGCGAGTTGACGCGGATACTAAAGCCCGGAGGTCTGCTGTATTTCACTGTAAACGTTCATCATCCGGTTTACGCAGTTGCGGCCGGCGTACATGCAGGCTGGCGATCTGTCGGATTGCCGTATGAAGTGGGTCCGTTTGCGGATCACACAACGCATCTCACGCCGGCCGCTGCTGAAGAGTTGTTTACGGACATGCCACTCGAGATGCTGAGCGCGAAGAGTAACGTTGACGAAGCGCGGGCGAAGGCGCGCAAACAACCGCCTCGACACGCGGGAGATCGGCTGAAACGCGTGTTTTTCAAGAATGCGCTTTACGAGGTGGTGGCGCGGCGAAAATAGTTTGGAACGGACCACTCGCGGGGTCGTGCAACCCGAAGCATCTGCCCGGAGCTTGATGGCATCTTGATAGCGGGTTATCTTTAGGAGCGGTCGTCGAAAGGAGCCACCACATGCCTGCCTCGTTTGCACGTTATTTCAAATTCATCGTGGCCATTGGCCTGGTGATTAGCTTCTGCCTGATCGAAGGCGAGGCGCAAACCCGCAGGAAACGGCGTACTCGAAAGGCGACGACACCGGCCCCCGCGCGGCCTGTGATTACCAATCCGCCGATCGCACCTCCCGCTGCGACCACTCCGGCTGAACCGGCTGCCAGCGGCGACGTGAAGATCATTAGCACCGACGATGGTGCGCCGCAGGAACCTTCGGAAGCAACTCCAGCAAAGAAACCGACTACTGCTACACAGCCTTCCGGGGAGGGCGACATGCAGCAGACCATCACGACGCTTTCCAATCAAGTCAACAAGCTAAACGATCGATTAGAAAGGATGCAGGAAGACGATCGTTATCAGCTCGAGATGGAGCGACTCACTCGCGCCGAGCAGCGTGCGGAACAGTTGCGTTCACAGTTGATTGAAACGCAAGCCAAGATTGCCGACTTTGAAGCGAAGATCGAGCAGGTTGAATTTGCGTTGAGACCGGAGAATATTGAGTCGTCGACGGCCGGGTACGGCAGTACGCGTCCGGAGCAGGCTCGTGAAGCGCGCCGGAAGCAACTCGAGTCTGAAAGAAACAGACTGCTGGCTCAATTGAAGTTGGTGCAGACCAGCAAAATACGTCTGGAGCAAGCGGTTGCGAATGCCGATGCGGAAGTTGATCTGCTACGCGCGAAGCTCGAGATGCGCCGGCAGCAGATGGACGCGGCGCCTACGGTGAGTGAACCTGCGCCGGCGAAACCACAGCCACGCAAGCCTGAGTAAATCCAACCACGGATTAACACAGATCAAAGCACACGGATTGGGTTTCTCAATTTGAGGTGCTTGTGTGCATGGAGACGGCTCGCCAGGCTCCGTTTTGGTTGATGAATGTGAGCGTATAAGTCTCACCACGAACGACGGCGGCGTCACCATAAAGTGAAACGTTCGACTTCGACGTTTCTGGTTTCCCATACTTCAAACGCCCGCCTCCAAGATCGTCCAACAACTGTTTTCGATTCAACTGCGCGGCGCCACGCGTCCAGGTGAAAGTCGTGTCGGTCAACGCGCTGAGCTTGTTGACGTCCGCGGCTGTGAGTGCCTGGTGAAACGCTGTTTCGGCTTCCGCGAGCTCGCGTTTGCTCTCCTCTTCAGTACGCGGCATACGCGTCGACTGCCAGTTAACAACTTGCCACTTGCCATTGCGTTTGACGAACGTGCCGCTATTCAACAGATTCGCCACGTGTTTAGCGCCGCCGATCTCGGTAGTCGAGACGAGTCGAAAGGCAACCACTGCGGTGTCGCCGTACTGTTGAATGCGAATGTCTTCTGCCGTGTAAACGGTTTTCGGATCGTCTGGTTTCGGCGCAGGCGCAGAGCGAACGTCGCGCATGATGTCGGCCTTCGTGACGCGACGACCC
>DASTQB010000261.1:0-8806 GCA_035761985.1 Pyrinomonadaceae bacterium | reverse complement strand
TGGTGGCGCTTTCGCAAGTACTTCTGCAACAACCCCGGAAACATCCTCAGCATCAACAACGCCGCCGGAATCTTCCAACTGCTATTCGTCTCTTTCGCCTTCGACAATATCGCCCGCGCTGCCTCAACCTCACCACTCACGATCAAATTCTTTCCGCGTTCGAGCATCAGGATCGATTCAAGCCGCTGCGCCGTTCGATCCAGCGCTTCTGCTTCACGCGGATTCAACTGCATCCCGCGCCGCGTCTTTTGCAACACACGCAACGCCGCTTCATGCAGCTTGATCCGGCTCGCAGAAATACTGTCGGAACGATAGCGATACTTCGCCACAACCTTCTTCTGGTAACCTATGCGTGCGCCTGCACGCGCCATCCGCAGCCACAGATCGTAGTCTTCGGTCAGGTTTCGATCTTCCTCGTCGAAGTTGCCCACCTGCTCGACAATGTCTTTGCGCATGATCACAGTCGAAACCACCGGCGTACACTCGTTATTCAACAAACTGTGAAGCGTAACTTCTCCATTCGACGGCGATCGATCCATAAACGTCGTGCCTTCCGGCCACGGCGCATCGCCAAATAAAAGCGCATCCGCATACACCATGTCGTACCCGCCCGACTTCATAAACTCAATTTGTGGTGTCAGCTTGCCTTCCAGCCATATGTCATCCGAGTCGAGTAGAGCGATCAGTTCACCATGCGCGGCACGCAAAGCGGTGTTGCGAGCTGCTCCGATCCCGCGATTGTTCTGGCGGATGTAGCGGATTCGATCCCGGTAAGGCTCGAGCACTTTTTCGAGTTCAGCCGTGTCAGTCGAGCCGTCGTCGACGACGATCACTTCGTATTCTTTGAAGTCCTGGATGAACACAGAACGCAACGCCTCGCCGATGTAATTCGAGACGTTGTATGCCGGGATGATAATGCTCACCAGCGGCTGCCCATTGTTACTGATTTTGCTCTGCATGTTTATCCAGGAAATAAAGCCGCCGCAAAGCAACGGCATACCCGACAATGAAATACACGTACCACTGGTAAGCCACCGCTCCGAAGAAGCTCGAAACCATGTACGCGACGATGCTCGCTTGTATGCCTATAGACAAGTAGTGGAACCTGCGTTTGTCCGGCCGGTCCTGTGTCTCCGCTTCGATTTGTCGCAGGCGCCGCAACGGATAAAGCATCAACATCAGATAGATCACGAGCGCCGGAATTCCCATTTCGGACGACACTTGCGTGTAAGCGTTGTGCGTGACGAGTTCGTGGACCGACTTGTGATGGAAATTCCCGACGCCGACGCCAAATATCGGATAACGCAACGTGACGCGAACCGATCGTTTGAGAATCTCCGTGCGCTGGCTGGACGAACCTGTATGGTCGGATGCTGAACTGAAGATCGTTCCGATTCTGCTGAAGTAAGCGCCGGGAGCGAGAGTCAGCAACGTCACCATTGCCACGACGAGGGCGCCTGTGCTCAGCAGTTTGTTCTTACGACCGATCTTTCGCAACAAAACGAGAGCGGCAATAAACAGACCGAGAAAACCGCCTCGTGAAAACGTCACGACGACCGCGGCGATGAAGAGCGCGCCGAGTCCGATGTAAACGATTCTTTTCAGGAAGTTCTTAGAAGTGAAAGCGAATCCGATCGCGAGCGGCACCATCGTGACGAGGTGCAGCGCGAGGTCGTTTGAGTTTCCGAACAAGCCCCGGATCGCGCCGCCGATACGCTGGTTGTTGTAGTAAGCACTGCCTTCACGGAAGATGCCGTTTGAATAATCGCTGACGGCCCAGTAGCTCAGGTAGAGACTGACTGCGAACGCGAGCCACATCATCAGCTTCAACCGCATCTCGGTGCGAGTGACGTTTACGAGAACAATGAATATAACGATCGCTTTCAGCAGCAGCTCGGTAAACTCTGTGTAGGCTTCGCTGGGACTCACAGCCATCGGCATCGAAAGAATCGCTGCCAGACCGAATAGCAAAATCAGATTGATCTCACGCGGCCGCGCCGTGATATTGCCTTCCGCCATGAACTGCGCCGGCACGTAGATCGCGAGCGTCACGATTCCGATCCAGTACGCCATCGACGTGAATGACGAGAGCGACGGGATCAGCTCGTAGGGACGAAAGTAGAGGACGATGCTGAAGAGAAAAAGCGCGATGAAAGTCAGGCCGTGGCCGCGGGTCGTCTTCCAACGATCCATGGCCAGGTACTCGTCCAGAGTCTTCTGCTTCTTTTTGCCGGTCTGAGGCGCCTCGGCGACGGGCTGGCTTGTTTCCGCAGGGAAATGATCGGAGATCGCGGCGGCCGCGGCCGCAGGCTCCTGAAAGCGCTGCCGTTTCCGCCGCGGGTTGAACAAGCTCTCGTAATCACCGGTCTGAGACAATCGCGACACCTCTATCTCCTAAACACGTAAAGAGTACCAAATTCCGACAGGATAACCATGATTTTGACGAGGAACTAATCTTGTTAAATCATGGAAATCCTGTCAGGAAAGAAGCCGCGCATAGAGCGCTTCGACCTTCTTCAGTTGCGCTTCGCACGAGAACTGCGCCTGGACCCGCCGGCGGCCCTCTTCCCCCATCAAACGCGCCTTTTCCGGTTCCTTCAGCAGCGAAATCACCCGGGCGGCCATCGTTTCATAGTCCTCGGGTTTGACGATGTAACCAGTTTCACCGTCGACCACGGCCTCGCGCGCGCCGCCCACGTCCGTGGCCACAACCGGCCTCGACGCCGCCATGTACTCGAGAATCGAGTTCGAAAAACCCTCGACTCCCTTCGAGCTCAGCACGCAAACGTCCGAGACCGCGAGCAAATCGGCGACGCGGTTGCACCTGCCGATAAAAAACGCGTTTTCCGCCAGATTTAGCTCCGCGGCAAGGTTCCGTAGACTTTCCGTCTGCTTCCCTTCGCCTGCCAGTACGAACGCCGCATCGGGAACGGCATCACGTGTGATTCGCGCAGCACGCAAAAAAGTAGCCTGGTCTTTCATCACGTGACGCATATTTGCGATGATCGTGACGAACCGCCGGCTGTTCGGTAAATCAAAACTCGCCAGCAACTCGTCGCGTCGAGCGTCTGCACGCGGTGTGACGTGTGCGATATTGAGCCCGTTGTGGATCGTGACCACTTTGTCCGCCGGCAGACCTTCCGAGATCAGTTGCTTCCGGATCGCTTCCGCATTCGCCACCACCGCGCTTGCGCGATTGAAAGCACGGCGTTCGAGCCAACGCTTCGCGGGAGAACGTATGCCCTCTGTCTCGCGACGCGACGCGATGCGCGCGGGAACGCGCGCGAGTGTGGCCGCGGCTGTGCCGAAGATGTTCGTGTAAAAGTCGTGCGCATGGACCAGGTCGATCTTGTTCCTGCGCATCAACGAAGCGAGCCGCGTGAGCTGCTTCATCGCATTCGCGTTGTAAAAGTTTTGAAGCGGGAACGATGGAATGTCGCGATAACCGAGTCGCTCGACTTCAGCGCGCAACGGTCCTTCGCTGTTCAGCGACGCCAGGAAGATTCGATACTTGCCACTCTCGTGAAGCAGTCGTGTGAGTTGAACGGTCTGCCACTCCGTTCCTCCCTGGTTAAAACTGTCGAGCAATTGTAGGACGTTAGGCATCGATCTAGACGACGGAGCGCACGGCATGACTATGCGCGACGTCCTGCCAGCCGATGGGATGGTTGATTGGTTCGATCGCGCGACGAGGCAAGAGCTCATCGGCGACGCCTTCGCCAAGGTCGCCCACGAGCCGGATGTTGCCGCTCGCAAACGCGGTCAGCGGCCAACGAAACTTACCAAAAGCTTCGCGCGCGATGGGTATGTTTTCCGGCGGATATCCGAGCAGATGCGCGCCCACCCAATCCATCGCCGCGGCGCTTCCGGAGGCGAGCAGAAGCCCCATCGGCAAAGGCTCGGGCGCGAGTGGCCCATTTCCCTGCCCTGCGACAATGGCGTCGGTGATATGGACCACACGACGTTGCACTTCGTTGGCCATCGTGCCGTCGGTCTTGCCGTAGAGAAGTATTCGATTCAGGTCCAGACACGTACGCCAGATCGTATCGTTGCCCGACCACGAACCTTCGATACCGAAACGATCGCCTTTCAAACGAAGCAGTCGATAGATCTGCGTCGCGGCAGTGCGCCACATGCGACCGGCAGCTTGCGACTTCGTCATGTTCCGTCGATCGTGAATGAACTCGAGCGCGCGTTTGAGATCGCTTCCGCCGGGATAACAATCACCGCCGAGATCGTGTCCGCCGATGCGATGATGCGGCAGGTACTCCTTGTTGCCGTTGATCCCGATCAGGTTTTTCAGTGCGCAGGTGATGCCGGCTTTCTGATGTGTTTTGAGTTTAGGCAGGTTGACGATCACGTCCGCTTCCAGGATCTCGCGCGCGATCAGATATCGATGACAGCCGGGCGCGTGCGTTTTGGCCATCAGCCGCGGATCGTAACAAGTGACGCGAAACGACTGACTCTGATCCGTGATCGGTTCGAGCAGACTGTCGCTTCCGAGATCGAACAAGACGAAATGATCTTCCGGCTGCACGTTCTCGTTGACCGTTCTGACACCGTCAACGAAGGTCGCGACTGTGCGACGAAAGTCACGAATGCCTTTGAAGCGCGGTTCGCGAGCCGTTAAGCGATCGGACCACTGGTCCATCGACGTGTTCTTCAACAGCCGTTGGAAATCGCAGCCCTGTATCGGCGCGTCGCCGACAACGACCTCGGCGGCGGCGGTGCGCAGTGCAGCTTCAGTTGCAGCCTGCACGAGTGTTTGATGTGTGACGAGTGGCGCCATACCCCATGGACCATCGTTCTCGTGCGTCACCCAGTTTGGCTTAACGACGACTTTCGATCCCGGCGCGATTAGCTTTCCGAGTGGACCACGCTCGTCGGCCCAGCCCAGCATTTCGCTCATTCGATCGAGCGCGCGTGCGACAGTCTCGGTCGTCACGCCGGCGTAATTTTTCGCCCCGACGTCAACCGCTGCCACCTGTGAATCTTGTAATCCTGTCACTTCTTTACTTCGCTGACGACCGGCTGCCACTTGTTCGCCGCGGTCCTCGGAATCTCGTCGACGACAATCAACCGGATATCCACTCCGGGCAAGTTTACACCCATTGTTTCAAGGATTCGTTGCTTGTTCTCGTCAGAAAAACCATTTCTCGGCACGATCTGAAGCTGAACCGAGTAGTCGGCCTTCTGAACGCACATGTATTCCTTCACCGGAAAATCCTTCAGCATGTGCGGCAGTTGCGCGCTGGTAATCCAGCGGCCATCAGGCGTCCACAGCCGCGCGCTTTCGCGGCCGGCGATCTCGTGCAACACAAACGCCGGATGCCCGGGGCGACTTGACGACGGAAATCGCGCGATATCGCCGATGCGATAACGCAGCATCGGCATGCCGTCCGCGTGAAGCTTTGTCACGAGAATCGGCGAGAGCGGCTCAGTCGTCTCGGGCTCCATTAGAACATTCACCCAATCAACCTCGAAATCGAGCGTGTGTTCGGGATCGTACTGAAACGCCATCAAGCCGACATCACGGCTTCCGTAACGCTCGTGCACAGGCTTTTTGAACGTCTCCTGAATCGCATCGCGGTGTTCAGGCAGAAGTTTCTCAGCGCCAGTGACAAAACAACGCGTCGGATACTCGGGTTTGTAACCGCATTCGAGCAGGTACTCGGCGAAATGTGCGAGCGGGCTCGCATAAGCGACGATGCAGGCGGGCTTCCAGTTTTGAAACTGCTGGTGATAACTCTCAAACATCTCCGGCGACAGCCGGAAACAATCGAACCAGCGGCGATTGTTTTCAAAGTCGTGAAACCGATCGCGCAAACTGTCGCGATTCACGGGATCGAGATTGTGTCCCCAGAAGAAGCCGGTGCTCACTCCGGTCGGAGCTCCGATGCGCTCCATCGAATATTCCAGACCACTCTCGCGCCAGCCGAGTTCTTCTGGTCCAAGCCAGACTTCCGTGGGCGTTCCGGTCGAGCCGCCCGTCGCGTCTTTGACCAATCCGGGAATGTTCTTCGACGTCAGATCTTTTCCGGCGCTACGCACATCTTCACGCTCGAGCACCGGCAAACGTGCAAAATCGTCAAACGTAAACTCCGCCCGCGGATCGAAACCACTTTTCGCGAATAGTCGCTGATAATACGGAATCTCCTGCGCTGCGTAACGCACTACAACTCGCAATCGATCGAGCACCCACTGCCGTCGCTCGTCTTCGCCGAGGCGCTGCAAACTCTTCCGCTCGGACATGCCGCGCGCATACGCCGCAGCGGCCGCGCGTCGCCCAGGATGGACCAGCCGGCGCAGACGTCCAGCCGGCAACAACACCCTCCGCGACAACACTTCATGCAATCCTGCCAATCCTGTAATCCTGTCTAACTAACTTGCCGCATTACGATCACGTCGCGATCCCTGCTCACGATTCGAAACCCAACACTCTCGAGTCTCTCAAGCATCTCCTGCGTCGGTTCTTCGCCAACCATTCGATCGTGAAGTTCCATGATGATCATGCTGACGCGATCACGCAGCACGTCGAGTTCATGCTCGACGAGCTGCAACTCCGCACCTTCGATATCACAAATCAAAGTCGCTTTCTCAAAACCCATCTCCTCCAGCACGAGTCGCAAAGTAACGGTCGACACCACCACTGCTCGCTGCTCGTCGCCGTTCAAACTACTCGCAAGGATGTTGTCGTTGACCATAAAAGTGATCGTGTCGGCGCCATACGAAACCGCCGCATGAACGATCTGGAAGTGACAACCATTTCGCTCCCGGTTCTCCGCGATCAGGGGTACGAGGTTCGGGTTTGCCTCGACTACTATGTGCTTCTCAGGATGCCGCAATCTCCGGTTCGCGAGACACGAAACCACACCGAGACAGCCGCCGAGCTCGATCACCGGCAACTCCGGATCGAGATACTTTTTCAACGCATCTCGCTCGGGTGCTTCATAGTTGTTTTCGAGTAACAGATCCACAACGTTCGCGGGCAACAGTTTCTCATCGAGCGTGAACTTGCAACCGTCGAGTCGAACGATCTTCTCAGCCGGCATTCCCACGAATCTTCCGAGCTGCCAAACCTCACCGCGCCGCCATGTGATCTGCAATTTTTGAACTAACACGCCAAGCACGCCGCGCGCGCCATCCTGCTGAAACGCCTTCGACAAAATTCGGGTTTTTGTTACGGTCGCTGACAACGCTAGCTCCTGGTTACTGGTTCGGCCACAGGTTCATGTGCAGGCCGTGTAAAACGAGACAGTTGTTTCCTGACGAATAGTCGTTCCTTGGTGCTCGGAACATCCAGCAACAGGATCAGCGCCAAAAAGATCACGCCAAACACTGCGGCGGAAACGGCGAGCATGCTCAACGGATGCAGCCCGATTAATCCAAGCCGCACAAACGCGATCACGATGCCTGACACAGCCGCCGCGATCGCGATCTTGCCGGCGTCTTTCAACAGCACTGCATCACGCCAGCGGATGTGCAACATGCTCCCGATCTTGATCCACGTTGCGAGCCTTCCGAGGATGCTGATCACAACCACCGCCGAGATGGCCCAGATCAATCCAAACCTGCCCGTGCCCATCCAGAGTGCACCGAAAAGCAGGAGCGCGAGCACCAGGTACAACTTCGGCAGAAACTGCCGGTGCTCCGCATAAGCACGCATGATCGGATCGGAAACAAAGATGCTGAGCGGCAGCAACGTCAGGTTGATCGCGAAGATGGGCCAGCTCGCCGCATACTGCTGCGTGAAAAGCGCGGTCAGAAACTCACGGCCCATCACGATCAGAAATGCATAAAGCGGCAGGTACACGAGGGCGAGCTTCCGCGCGACCCGTGCAGCCATCGCAATGATCGCCCGATTGTTTCCTTCTTTCTGTAAGACGCTGACCTGCGGGATCATCACCGCGCCGACTGACTCGCTCAACATTCCCACGAGTGGAATGTTGAAAACACCGATCGCGTAAATCGCATACACGGCCGGATCAAACTGGTTTGAGACGAAGTAGTTTGGCAGATCCGTTTGCAGTGCAAACAGCAGTCCCGCAACTCCAAACGGCAACGCATACGACAACTGCATACGCATCGTGGCCCAGTCGAAGCTCCGCCAGAACCGCGGAAAACGGGAATGCAGGTAGAACACGACGATGATCGTTTGCAGAATGCCTTGCGCTATGCCCGCGTAAAGTAGAGCGCGAATCGAACCAAACGCAATCGCCGCGACGAGCAGAAAAAGAGTCTTCGTCAACTGCGAAGAGATGATGAAGATGGTCGAGAGTCGTGCTTCCTGGTGTGCGACTGAAACTGCTTCGAGGTAAACGGGAAACACCCAGAAGAAGATCGCTGCGGCGATCAGCGGCGCGTATTCGACGAGGTCAGCGCTGTGGAAGATCGTCGTGAGCAGTTGTGGAAACAGAAGCAGGACGAGCGCGCCCACTGACGCCATCACGAGGTGAAACAGCAGGATATTGAGAACGATCTGGCCCTGCCGGTCTTTCTCGCGCGGCAGGAAATAGAACGCGCTCATCTGAAAGCCGAGCGGCAGAAGCGTGATCGCGGAGCCGACGACGAGAAAGGCCTGTTTGTAGAGTCCGAATTCCTCCTGGCTCAGCCGGCGGACGAGCAGGAGGGGCAGGGCGATACTAAAACCAAACGCGAGAATCTTGGCTATTAGCAGCCAAAGCGCGCGGGCCGTCAGAGATAGACCGATTTTGTCGGATGCATTCAAAAACTTGATCCCTGCATTAGCCACAGATTGCGCGGATTACGCAGATTGCCCAATCTGCGTAATCCGCGCAATCTGTGG
>DASTQB010000260.1:0-4604 GCA_035761985.1 Pyrinomonadaceae bacterium | reverse complement strand
CAATCGCAGATAGTGCCTTCCACGTCAGCTTCCGTGATGTCGACGCCGATGTCCGGACCTTGTGACGTTACGATGACGTTGGGAATAAGTGCTTCGGTTTTTGGTCCACCTGGAGTTTGCACGCTTGCAGTCTCATTGCGTGGTCCATTCTGTTGCGTGGAGACTTTCGTTCCGGATCCGGCTGGATCCTGAGATACGAGAGTGTTTAGTTTGAGATCGATGGCTGAGCCTTTGTGAGTCTGGATAACCTGGTTAATGCTCACCGTATCAGCCAGCGCGGGCACCGCGGTAAAGAAGAAAACAGACAGCGTGGCTGCAAAAATCCAGGGGAGTCGCCTGCCGCTGTGCCGGGCTTTTTCAAGGAGAAACTGGGCCAAAATTGATTTCATACCGTTTTAACGAACTGGGGGTGTCGATTGACTCTGTCCAATACAGAGACATACCCAATACCCAAAAAACTCCAGCCGCACGAGTCGTTTTCTGGTAATTGCTGGAAGTTTGCTGGCTGAGCGAGCGCCTAAGGTTAAAGGTCCGGACCACCCCTTGTAGCCTCTCGCCTTTCAGGACATATAGAGGTGCAATATTGCGAGCAAATCTAAGACCATCGGAAATAATGGCCCAAACCCAGGATTTGAACTCTGTTTACGCGGATTTTGTCTGCAATTTGGACCGAGCGGTCTGAGAATTGGACAAACTGGGGTTAAACAGACGACAAGCCGCAAAGAACGCATGAGCTCAAATGCGAATTTTTGAGCTTCGTCGGGTAATTTTGCGCTCTGTTGCGGCCTTGCCCTGGTGCTTCTCTGTGGCCCGATTACATCTCGCTGTCGCTCTGGCTGGCCGCCTCGGCTTTGCGATTCTCTTCGCGCAGCACTGCCTTTCGCGAGAGCTTGATCTTGTTCCCTTCGCGGCCGATGCACTTCACCAGAATCTGCTGGCCCTCTTTCAACTCGTCACGCACGTCTTTCACGCGACGATCGGCGATCTCCGAGATGTGCAACAGGCCATCCGTGCCCGGGAAGATCTCAACGAACGCTCCGAAGTCGACGATGCGATTAACCGTACCGAGGTAGGTCTGGCCCACTTCAGCCTCGGCCGTCAACCCGCGAATGCGATTCACAGCGGCGTCCGCAGCGTCACCACTTGCCGTGGCGATCGAGATCGTACCGTCGTCAGAAACATCAATCTTCGCGCCCGTTTCTTCAACCAGAGATCGGATCACTTTACCGCCTGGTCCAATCACGTCGCGAATCTTGTCAGGATTGATCTTGATCTGGATGATCCGCGGCGCAAGCGCTGAGATGTTTTCACGCGGCGCGGCAAGCGTCTTCTCCATCGCGCCAAGGATGTAGAGCCGGCCCTTCTTCGCCTGCTCGAGCGCTTCGGCCATGATCTGTGCGTTGATGCCCGCGATTTTGATGTCCATCTGAAGGGCGGTGATGCCGTTGCGTGTTCCAGCCACTTTGAAATCCATGTCGCCGTAGTGATCTTCGGCGCCCGCGATGTCAGTCAGGATCGCGTACTTGTTACCTTCCATGACGAGGCCCATCGCAACACCGGCGACTGGCGCTTTCAAAGGCACGCCTGCGTCCATCATCGAAAGTGTTCCGCCACACACGGTCGCCATCGATGACGAACCGTTGGATTCCGTGATGTCTGAAACTATGCGGACGGTGTAAGGAAAGTCTGCATCGTCAGGAAGCACTGTCTCGAGCGCACGTCTCGCAAGTGCTCCGTGTCCGATCTCGCGCCGACTGGAAGACCCGAAGCGTCCTACCTCGCCGACCGAGTACTGCGGGAAGTTGTAATGCAGCAGGAATCGTCGTTTGACTTCACCCTTTTCGAGATCGTCGATGAACTGCTCGTCTTCCTTAGTGCCGAGCGTGGTTGAAACCAGCGCCTGCGTCTCGCCACGTGTGAACAGTGCCGAACCATGAACGCGCGGCAGCCAACCGACTTCACACGTGATCGGGCGTATCTCGGAAAAACGACGTCCATCCGGGCGCCGTCGCTTGTTGAGAATATCGTCGCGGAAGAGCGTCTCTTTGAGATGATCGAAAACCAGTTTCGCCATCGCGCGTTTTTCCGGCTGATCTTCCGGGTACGACTCGACCACTTCCTTCTTCAGCTCATCGACGGCGGCGTAACTCGAGCGCTTTTCCTGGCTGGTCGTGTCGAGTGCGGCACGTAGACGTTCGCTGTACTTCTCAGCGATCTCGCGCTCCATCTCGGGGTCGAGCGGCTGCGGAGTGACTTCGCGTTTCTGAATCTCGAGAGCTTTGTAGAGTTCCTTCTGCCAGCGACAAAGACGATTGATCTCTTTGTGCGCAAGCATGAGCGCCTCCACCATGATCTCTTCCGAAACTTCATTTGCTCCGGCTTCGACCATCACGATCGCTTCTTCAGTTCCCGCAACAATCAGGTTCAAACGCGACTCACGCACTTCGTCGTAAGTCGGGTTGACGATGTATCGCCCTTCAATCAACCCGATACGCACGCCGGCGATTGGATTGAGAAACGGAATGTCTGACAGGTAAAGCGCGCAGGAAGCGCCGGTGATTGCGATTACGTCTGGATTGTTATCCGGGTCGGCTGAGATGACGCTGGCTATGACTTGCGTTTCGTTTCGGTAACCTTCAGCAAACAGCGGGCGGCAGGGACGATCGATTAAACGGCTGGTAAGTATCTCTTTCTCGTTGGGGCGCCCTTCGCGCCTGAAGTAGTTACCGGGAATACGTCCGGCGGCGTAATTGGATTCGCGATACTCAACAGTGAGGGGAAAGAAATCAACACCTTCGCGAGCAGTTGGAGCACTAACGGCGGCGACCAGCAACATCGTGTCGCCATAACGGATCACGACGGATCCGTCAGCCTGTTTGGCAACGCGACCAGTTTCGACGGTCAGCTCTTTGTCGCCAAGCTTGATTGATTCTTTTAAGTATTTCCTTTGTGACATGTTCTTGTTCTCCTTCGGACGTCACCTGAACGTTCAGGTCGCGGGCGCTGGCCAATCATTCTGGGCGCCATCGCTGTTTGGCAATAAACTTGAATTCGGGACCGCCAACGTGAAGCGGGTAAGGTCAACATGAAAAAGCGGCACGAGCCTCCGTAACCGTGAAGCTCATGCCGCCTTATTGCTTGAAGCTTGGGCCGTACACGTCTGCTTATTGGCAGTCAAATCGCCGTCACGTTCGGCACTGCCACAAGCTCTTCGATAGACGCGGGCTTTAACTAAACAGAGATTCGAAGCTCTCTCTAATCAAGATACGTTCTAAAACTCTCCGACTTCCTACCGGCGCAGCCCCAGACGGTTAACCACTTCGTGGTATCGTTCTATATCGGTGCGCTTGAG
Organism: Pyrinomonadaceae bacterium; assembly: GCA_035761985.1. GTDB lineage: Bacteria > Acidobacteriota > Blastocatellia > Pyrinomonadales > Pyrinomonadaceae > PSRF01. Next base: position 1,252 of record DASTQB010000260.1, on the reverse strand, counting down.
GTAATCCAGCAAACTCCGCCGCTGCGAGACCATTTTCAGCAGGCCGCGCCGGGAATGGTTGTCTTTCTTGTGCGTCTTGAAATGCTCAGTAAGGTCGTTAATCCTCTTGCTCAACAGCGCTACCTGAACTTGCGGTGAACCGGTATCCGCGTCATGAGTGCGGAAGTCAGAGACTATCTGTTCTTTCGTTTGTTTTCCTAACGCCACTTGCTTAAATGGTCCTCCCAGACCGCAGTAAACTCCGCTAAAAGCGGCAACCGCTAAACTTAAAAAGCGCTTCAATTTAACACGGGGGCTGTTGGGTGTCCAGTTTCCACCCCGGGACCGGGCGCGCCGGTCGATTAAATATAGGTCGTATAGGTTCTATAGGACCTTTTAATTGGTACGCTTACGGCCCGATCCGATGTGGTACTATCGCGGTCAATGTCCGCAAATATCGTAATTCTCGGCGGGGGCTTCGGCGGCCTTTTTACTGCTCTCGAGGTGCTGGGCTCCGGAAACGTGACGCTCGTCAACGATGTCGACCATTTTCTCTTCACGCCCATGCTTTACGAGTACCTGAGCGGGGAAGTTGAAGCCTGGCACATCGCCCCGACGTACAGCGAGCTGCTCGACGACAACATAAAGCGAGTTCAGCGGCCGGTCGAAAGCGTCGACCTCAAAAACCAGACGGTCACACTTCAAAACCACCCGGAAAAGCTGAATTACGACGTACTCGTCCTCGCTCTCGGCGGAATCACCAACTACTGGGGCATCGAGGGAGCTGAAGAGTTTACTATTCCGTTTCGAAAGCTTGCGCACGCAGACGAGTTGCGCCACCGGATGGTCTCGGCGCTCGATCGCATTCCGCCGGACATGGCCCCGCAGGACGTCAGACGTGAATTGACGTTTACCGTCGTCGGCGCAGGTGCCAGCGGCTGCGAGCTCTCCACCAAAATGTCAGACCTGCTGGTCGACGCGTTTAAGCGCCGCGCGCTGCACGGCCAGCCGCGAGTGATGCTGCTCGAGATGGGCGACAAAGTTGTTCCCGGCATGGGCGATCAGATTCGCGAGTTTGTCGAAGACGCGCTTCTCAAGTCAGACGTCGAAGTTCACACACAAACGCGCGTCGTGAAAGTGACGAGCGACACGGTAACTTTCGAACACCAGGGTAAGCAGGAGACAGTCAAGACGGGCGGCGTCGTATGGACCGGCGGCGTCAGAATAAATCCGGTGATCGAGGCGCTCCAGGTTCAAAAGAACAAACGCGGAC
>DASTQB010000259.1:0-6130 GCA_035761985.1 Pyrinomonadaceae bacterium | reverse complement strand
CGTCGAGATGTTCAAGAAGTTGCTGGACGAAGGCACGGCGGGCGACAACGTTGGTTTGCTGTTGCGCGGGGTTGAGCGTCGTGACATCGAGCGTGGGCAGGTGATCTCAAAGCCTGGCAGCATCACGCCGCACACGAAGTTCAAGGCTGAGGCTTACGTGTTGACGAAGGAAGAAGGTGGACGGCACACGCCGTTCTTTACCGGCTACCGGCCGCAGTTCTACTTCCGGACGACGGACGTCACTGGCGTGGCGCACTTGCCGGAAGGGGTGGAGATGGTGATGCCGGGCGACAACGTGGCGATGACGATCGAGTTGATCGCGCCGATCGCGATGGAGAAGGGACTGCGGTTCGCAATTCGCGAGGGTGGTCGCACGGTGGGCGCCGGAACGGTGTCGGACGTTATTGAATAGGACTTATAGGTTCTATAGGACAAATAGGACCTATTAAAATTTTATGAATGAAAAGATTCGCATTCGCCTGAAAGCCTATGACCACCGCGTGCTGGACCAGTCGACGACGGAAATCGTCGAGACTGCGAAGCGCACTGGTGCTCGTGTCGCTGGTCCAATTCCTTTACCGACGGTGAAGAACAAGTGGACCGTGCTGCGCTCGCCGCACGTCGATAAGAAGTCGCGCGAGCAGTTTGAGATCCGCACGCACAAGCGACTGATGGACATTCTCGATCCCACGCCGCAAACAGTGGACGCGCTGATGAAGCTCGATCTACCGGCGGGCGTTGACGTCGAGATCAAGGCATTTGGAAGACAATAGGTCGAATAAGTCCTATAGGACCTATTCACAGGATAGAAAACATGATTAACGGGATCATCGGAAGAAAAATCGGGATGACGCAGATCTTTGCGGCTGACGGATCGGTTACGCCTGTGACTGTGATCAAGGCTGGCCCATGTGTCGTCGTGCAGAAGAAATCTGCTTCAGGTCCTGACGGTTACGACGCAGTGCAGCTCGGGCTCGTTGACGACAAGCCGGTGAAGCTGAAGAACGTCACCAAGCCGATGCGCGGCCACTTCGAGAAGACCGGCGGCGGCATTCCGCCGACGCGGATCTTGAAAGAGTTTCGGCTGCTCGAATCGGGCGACGGGACAAACGTCGGCGACAAAGTGCTTGTGGATCAGTTTTCCGATGGCGAGATGGTCGACGTGATCGGTCGCTCGAAAGGCCGTGGCTTTGCGGGCACGATCAAGCGTCACCATTTCAATCGTGGTCCGGAATCGCACGGCTCTATGAACGTTCGTGCGCCTGGTTCGATCGGCGCGTCGGCTTACCCGTCGCGCGTGATCAAGGGAAACCGATCGTCCGGTCACATGGGCGACGCGCGGATTACCGTGAAGGGTCTGACGGTGGCGCGAGTTGATACTGAAAACAATCTGCTGATGATTCGTGGCGCGGTGCCTGGAGCGAACGGCAGCGTCGTCGTTGTTCGCAAGGCGATGAAGAAGACCAAGTAGGAGTTGGGTGATGCCGACAGTAAAGGTGCGCAATATTCAGAATGAAGAGGTTGGCGAGGTCGAGCTGTCTGACGCTGTTTTTGGCGCGCCTCTCAATGAGAGTTTGATCCACGCGGCCGTGCGAAATTTCATGGCGAATGCGCGGCAGGGCACGTCAGCGACGAAGACTCGCGGCGACGTTTCCGGCGCCGGTCGCAAGCTGTGGAAGCAAAAAGGTACCGGGCGCGCGCGTATCGCATCGCTGCGTTCGCCACTCTGGAAGGGCGGCGGTAACGTGCATGGACCACAGCCGCGTGACTGGTCCTACAACATGCCGCGCAAAATGCGCCAGGGCGCACTGCGTTCCGCACTTTCAGAACGCGTGCGCGAAGGAAATGTTTTCGTTCTCGACGGCTGGGGTTTGGAGAAACCGAAGACGAAAGAGTTTTCGGCGTCGCTGGGAAGGCTCGGGCTCAGCGGTAAGACGTTGATCGTCGACTCTCTAGATAACGAGAACCTGATCCTGTCGGCGAGAAACATGCGGAACACGAAAGTGGTGAACAGCTTTGGTCTGAACATCTACGACCTGCTGTATCACGATCATCTCGTGCTTTCGCGCGATGCGGCGACCGAGTTGGAGAGCCTGCTGGGCGCAAACAAGAACGACGGGTCGCCCGAGCCGGAAAATAACGAAGGCAATACTGAGCAGGAGGCGGCGTAAAGATGAGAACAGTTTGGGACATCATCAAGTCGCCGGTGATTACCGAAAAGGCACTGGCCGCGAAAGAAGAGTCACAGGACACGCAGCAGTTGCTGACGTTCCGTGTCGATCGACGCGCAACCAAGCCCGAGATCAAGTCGGCAGTGGAAACTATCTTCCAGGTTAAGGTGGACCACGTCCGCACGATCAACTTCATGGGCAAGATGGCGCGGCGTGGCCGTTTCGAAGGCCGCAAGCCTTCGTGGAAAAAAGCATACGTAACTCTGAAGCAAGGCGAGAAGCCGGTTGATTACGGCGAAGCGATATAAGGCATGGGAATAAAGAAGCTTACACCCACATCGGCAGCGCGACGTTACCAGACGTACCTGACGCGTGACGAGTTGACGCTCGGAGCGGTGCCTGAAAAGTCTCTGCTCGAACCCAAGAAGCGGATTTCGGGACGCAACAACGATGGTCGCATCACCGTGCGGCGTCGTGGCGGCGGTCACAAGCGCTTCTATCGAATTGTCGACTTCAAGCGCGACAAGGAAGGCGTGCCCGGCCGCGTTACGCAGATCGAGTATGACCCGAACCGTTCGGCTCATATCGCGCTGATCACTTATCTCGACGGCGAGAAGCGTTACATCATCGCGCCGACGGGTTTGGAGGTCGGCAAGACGATCATGAGCGGCGCTGATGCCGACATTCTTCCGGGCAACACGTTGCCGCTGATCAATATTCCGCTCGGCACGCAGATTCACAACATCGAGTTGCGTCCCGGCAAGGGCGGCCAGATGGCGCGTTCGGCAGGAACGTTTGCGCAGCTCGTGGCGAAGGAAGGCGAGTACGCGCAGTTGCGTATGCCGTCCGGCGAAGTGCGAAGAGTGCCGCTTGTCTGCAGGGCCACGGTCGGCCAGGTCGGCAATATCGAGCACGAGAACATTTCGCTTGGTAAGGCGGGCCGTTCGCGTTGGAAGGGACTGCGTCCGAAGGTTCGTGGCGTGGCAATGAACCCTGTGGACCACCCGCACGGCGGCGGCGAGGGCAAGACTTCCGGCGGACGAAATCCGGTGACGCCGTGGGGCCAGCCGACGCGCGGCTACAAGACGCGCAGCAACAAGCGCACGCAGAAGATGATCCTGAAGGATCGCAGGACGAAGTAGAAGAATAGGTCTTATGGGTCCTATAGGACCAATAGGACCTATACAGGAGACACATGGCTCGTTCAGTTAAAAAGGGACCGTTTATCGACAAAGGCATCATGAAGGCGGTCGAGAGGGCGCGCAGCGGTGGACAGCGTCCGCCGGTGATCAAGACCTGGTCGCGCCGTTCGACGATTACGCCTGACATGGTCGGACTCACTTTCGGCGTTCACAACGGCAAGCGTCACCTGCCGATCTACGTCACTGAAAACATGGTGGGCCACAAGCTCGGTGAGTTTGCGCCGACGCGAACGTTCAAGGGCCACTCAGGCACGAAGGTTGAAAAGGCGAGCAAGGTGGCAGGAGCGCCGCCGAAATAGGGCCGCGGGAATGACGCGGATAAACGCGGATAAGGATTGAAAGATGGAAGCAACAGCGAGTGCTAGATATTTGCGAGGTTCGGCGCAGAAGGCGCGGCTGGTCGTGGATATGATTCGCGGCAAAGACGTTAATCAGGCGTTGGCGATCCTGCGGTTTACGAACAAGCGCGCGGCGAGCCACATCGAGAAGTGCATGCGATCGGCGATTGCCAACGCCAACGAACAGGCGGAGAAGGCAAACGTCTCGATCGATCCCGATGAACTATGGGTCAGGACTGCGTTCGTCGATCGTGGCCCAACGAAGAACCGCAGACGCGTGAGACCGGCTCCGCAGGGACGTGCTTATCGTGAACAGCGACACTTCTGTCACGTGACGATCTCTTTGAGCAGCGACGCGCGCCCGGTTGGGAAGTCCGGTAAGAACGGCAAGGCCGATGCGGCCGAAGCGAAACCCGCGAAGCTGGCGGAGAACAAACGCAGGAAGCGCGGTGGTGCTGCGGCAGCGCCGAGAGCAAAACGCGCGACGTCGAAGACGGAAGACGCCGCGGAGAAGCCCGCGACTAAGAAGGCTTCGAAGAAGAAGGCCAAGTCAGAAGAGTAAAGAATTTCAACGGAGAATATTGTGGGTCAAAAAGTTCATCCATACGGTTTTCGACTCGGCTACAACAAAGACTGGCACTCACACTGGTTTGCTAAAAAGCAGTTTGGTGAGTTCCTGCTTGAAGACTTGAAGCTGAAACGCGATCTCAAGCAGCGCTTTGCTGGCGCGGGCGTGTCGCACGTCGATATCGAGCGCGCCGCCAATCGACTGAAGATCATCATCTACACGTCTCGTCCGGGAATCATCATCGGTCGCAAGGGCGCTGAGATCGATAAGCTGAAGAGCGATCTTTCGTCGAAGACCGGACGCGAAGTGCTCGTGTCGATCCAGGAGATCCACAAGCCGGAACTGAACGCACAGCTCCAGGCAGAGAAGATTGCGGCACAGCTCGAGAAGCGCATCGCGTTTCGCCGCGCGATGAGAAAAGCGGTGGAAGAGTCGCTGCGTTTTGGGGCGCAGGGAATCAAGGTGAAGGTCAGTGGCCGTTTGAACGGTGCTGAAATCGCGCGCAGCGAGTGGCACCTGCAGGGACAGCTTCCGCTTCACACTTTGCGCGCCGACATCGATTACGGTCTTGCTGAAGCGCAGACGACCTTTGGGCAGATCGGCGTGAAGGTTTGGATTTACCGTGGCGAGATTCTCGATCCGAAAGCGGCGATGGCTCGTGGTACCGGTTCGGATCCGATCAATGAAACTCGCGCCGGTGAGCGTGAGCGTCGCCCGCGCACTCGTCGCGAACGCGAAGGCGGATCTGATGGCCGACGGCCGAGAGGCGAGAACCAGTAACTGCGGGTAAACGCGGAAACGCAGACACGGATAAACACGGATAAGCAAGCACGGATAGGACGCATTAATTATGTTGATGCCGAAGAAAGTTAAGCACCGGAAGCAGATGCGCGGACGCATGACCGGCGTGGCCACGCGTGGCAGCGAGATCAGCTTCGGTCAGTACGGGCTCAAGAGCCTGGAGCCTGCATGGATTACCGACCGGCAGATCGAGGCCGCTCGTATCGCGATGACCAGGCACATCAAGCGTGGCGGCAAGATCTGGATCCGGATGTTTCCCGACAAGCCCGTCACTAAGAAGCCGGCTGAGACGCGTATGGGCAAAGGCAAGGGCGCTCCCGAGTACTGGGTCGCCGTAGTGAAGCCGGGCCGCATTCTTTACGAGATCGAAGGCGTGGATGAGACGACGGCACGTGATGCTATGCGTCTCGCGGCCCAGAAGCTTCCGATCAGGACCAAGTTTGTGACGCGCGCCGATCAGGAAGGAGGCGCGATCTAGCAATGAAGCGACGAGAAGAGCTCGACAAGTATCGCGAGATGGGCGATGACGAACTGAACGCTGAAGCAGCGCGTCTGCGTGAGTCGCTGTTCAGGTTGAACTTCAAACTGGCGCTGGGCGAGGTTGATGCGATCAAGCGCATCCGCCAGGAGAAGAAAGCGTTGGCGCGGATCCAGACGCTCGCGAAGCAGCGTGAGACGGAAGCCGCGGCGTAAAGAAAGAATAGGTCGTATAGGGCCTATAAGTCATATAGGACCTGTTAAGAGAAAAAAGAATGGCTGAGAATCAAGAAAATCTAACCGCAGAGGCAAACGCCGCAGATGCAGGCGCCGCCCCAGAGGCTAACGCCGCAGAGACGCCCCAGGCCGATACGAGCCGTGCGAACCGTTCGCAGAAAGTCGGAACAGTCGCTTCCGACAAGATGACGAAGACGGTCGTCGTTCGTGTGGACCGGCTGGTCCGTCACCGCAAGTATCGTCGTTACGTGCGCCGGACTTCGAAGTTCATGGCGCACGACGAGCTGGGTGCGACAGTCGGCGACAAAGTTCGCATCGTGGAGACGCGCCCGCTTT
>DASTQB010000258.1:0-7459 GCA_035761985.1 Pyrinomonadaceae bacterium | reverse complement strand
CATCGCCGGGTAAAAATAACGCCAACCAGGATCGAGCGACTTGCTGCTGTTGAATGACCACTCGGTTGCGCCGGTGATCAAACTTGCGATGGGCCAACCCTGATCGTTTGTATCGACGTTCGCTGTTTGCAGGTGCCTGAAGTTGAACCATCCTCCGGGGCTGAGCAACTGCGCGACGTTGAATTGCTGGAACCGAACGTCTCCACCGATCTTCAGAGTGTGACGACCCTTGATCCACGTCACGAAGTCGCTGAATTGCGCTTGATTATCCGCGAACGGAAGATCGTTGAAGAAAGAACCGCCGATGCCCTGGTATGCACGAGTGTCAGTGGATTGCCCCGGATCACCATAGCCGGGAAAGTCTACCGCCGGGAAAGCTCCACCGAGAACAGAACCGACCGGCAGGCCGAGCGCAAACGGATCAGCCGCTCCGACGGCCGGATTGTTTCGCTGCGAATCGTTTCGATTCCAACCTGCGTTGAAGTGGTTCACCACAGTCGGCGAGATGGTCCAATCGTGCTGGAGCCGTGCAATGTGAGATTTAAGAATGCGGTCATAGCGGCCGAACCCAAACAGCGGCCGCTCGAAACGCGGGAAGCCTCCGAGGATCGTGTTTGTCTTGCGGAATGAGTAACTGACTGAAAGTCGTTGCGCGTCCGTGAGAACCTGATCGATCTTGAACACGGCATTGTTCATCGTTGTCGGGACGCTGCTCGTCGCAGTGAAGTTTCCGAATACTCCAGCGCGCGTGGGCGAAGGAAGCCGCTGCAGGATCGCCATACCAACGGGATCAATAATCGACCGGCCGCCGACCTGGAAAAGATCAAGGCGATTGCCCGGGATTGCCACGCGGGTTCCCGGCGCCGCTGGTATCGGATTTCCGGACGCGTCAAAACCAGCTATCGGACTATAAATCTGTACGCCATTGGGAAACTGCGCGAGGACAGCCGGATCGTTAAAGAGTTCAGAGAAATCACCCTGCCGCATTCTCAGCGTCGGGACGGAGATGTTCACTGACTCTGACTGGTTAAATCGATACCCTTCGTAGTTGAAAAAGAAGAACGTCCGATTTCTGAGATTGATCGTGGACGGACCGCCTTCGCCGAAACGCGGAAGGATCACTGGTCCACCAACGTTGAATCCGAAATCGTGCTGAAGATCGAACGGCCTGCGAATTCCGGTCGCATTGTTAAGAAACGTGTTTGCGTTGAGTGCTCTGCCGCGGTAAAGCTCGTAAACCTCTCCGTGAAAGTCGTTACCTCCGGACTTCAACGTGAAATTAACGATACCGCCGGAAGAACGTCCATATTCCGCGGAATAAGTGCTGGTGGTCAGCGTAAATTCCTGAAACGCATTTGGCCCGGGAGCCGTCTCGGTGAAAGCGGTACCGTTTTCAGCACGATACGTCGAGGCTCCATCGACGAGGATATCCGTACCCATCGATTGTCCACCGCTTACTCTGAAACGTGCCGCGTTTGTCCCGCGATTGTCCTGGCCGCCGATCGTGCCGGTTGATGTGACGTTACTGTCCAAAAAAACAAACGAGAGTGGCGTGCGTCCGGCTGACTCAGCACTCACCTGCAGAGGCAGTTCCTTCACCTGTCGTTCGGTAACGTTCGTTTGCCTGACGGGTGAATCTGCCTGTACAGCAGGCGCCGCATCGCTGTCGATGGTGACAACGTTGCTGATCTCGCCGATTTGTAGCTGAACATCAGCGCGCCTCACGACCTGAACTGCGACCTGCACCTTCTCGATGGTTGCGGAACTGAACCCGGCAGCCTCGACGGTCAGCTTCCATGGATCCGCTTTAAGCTCAGGGAAGGTGAATGTTCCTTCGCCTGAAGAAGTGGTTGTTCGCACTTCGCCGTTGTTGAGATTGGTCGCAGTGATCTTTGCGTCGGCAACAACGGCGCCAGTCGGATCAGTGATGGTGCCTGTTATCGATCCGCGATCAGATTGGGCAAAAGCGGGAATAAACGAGGTGATAGCTATCGCTAAGAGCAGTAAAAGCCGATAAGAGTTCATGGACGTCCTCCTGATAGTGGCGGCCCACTCGTAGCGTTGCCGTTAAAACTTCCAGCGTGTTGCAGCGGATGAAACAGCTTCCGTCTCCACCGAACGTGAAGAGGCCTTGGCCGGGTTTCTGGGCCATAGCGCCAAAGTTTCTTCTTTACTCGGTAGAACGATTGCAAATCCGTGTAAACGGTTACGCAAACGGTTACTTTGTTGTATTCGGCTTATAGCACAGTGCTGGCAGGCGTTGTCAATGATTATTACTCAAAAGTGATATTTAGTGACTACTTAGGGAGATCTATCAGCCGAACGCCTGTACGTTGCCGCTCTTTTTGCTCGGCCCGGAGCTTTTCGGCGATGGCAAACATGGATTGTGACCGCTCTTTGTCGCCCAGACGCGCATACACCAGGCCCAACTGGTAATGCGCCGCCTGTTCGGTCGGATCGAGCTCAATCGCACGCTCGAGCGCAGCGCGCGCAGCTTGATACTCTTTTCGACGCGCGAGAACTGTTCCGAGCGCGGCATGGGTGGCGGGATTTGAAGGGTCAGAACGAAGTGCACGTTGAAAGAATGAGATTGCCTGTTCGGCGTCGCCCGCATGATGAGCGATCATGCCGAGGTAGTATTCGGTTTCGGAGTAAGGCATCAGGCTCAGGCTGCGCTGAAAATCCGTGCGAGCTTCAGCGAATCGCTTGTCGCCATAGAGTATTGCGCCGCGAACGTAATAGCCACGGCCGTCTTTCGGTCGTAACTTGATGAATTGTTCGATATGAGTCAGTGCCTCTGCGGCTTGTCCGTTGTTAAGTCGTGCGATCGCGAGTGGGTAGAGATACTGCGGATCGTCTACATTCATCCGGTGTAACTGCTCGAGTGCAGTCAAGGCGTCGTAAACAAGATTCATGTTTAGCGCCGTCCATCCAAAATCATAGAGCACTGCGGGTGAGTCAGGCGCAAGCTTACGAGCCTGGACTAAGTATGAGAGCGCCTTCTCCAGTTCACCGTCTGCACGCGCGATGCCGGCGAGCGCGCGCAACACCGAAACGTCGTTAGGCCGGATCTCGAGTGCGGTAGCAAGGTATTGTTCAGCGCGCCTGCGATCGCCTTGTTGAAGATATAACTGTCCGAGGTTGAGATAAGCTCCGAACAGTGATTTGTTGGCCGCGACGGCACGCAGAAACAGTTGTTCCGCTTCACGCAGGCGTTGCTGCTGTGCGCGAATCACGCCGAGTAAATTGAGCGCATTCGCTTCGCGTGGCTCTCGTTTGAACACGAGGTTTAGCTGGGCTTCGGCCTGGCCGAGTTCACCTTTACGAATGAAGTCGGCCGCACGCTGGAGATGATCCGTCGTGGCATCAACCTGGGCTGCGACAGGCACTGACGCCATTGCAATCACGAACGCGACTAGAATTGATCGAATCAGCATCTCGAATCGTTTCGGTGTGGAGGTAGTATATTACGCGCGATGACGATCCAACTTAAAACGTGTCGTGAATTGTGCGCAACGCTACTGCTCGTCGTGTTTGTCTCGTTTGCTGCGGTTCAGGCACAGACTTACAGCAACCCGGTCATACCGGGTGATCGTCCCGATCCTTCGGTGATCCGCGTCGGCGACACGTACTGGGCCACGACCACGTCGGGGATGTGGGAACCTGCGTTCTCACTCTTTCGCTCTCGCGATCTCGTGAACTGGGACGTCTCGGGAGCAGTGTTGCAAACCCCACCTGCATGGACGATCGGAGACTTCTGGGCGCCGGAGATTACAAGTTTCGGTGGTCGTTTCTATGTCTACTACACTGCCCGTCGAGGCGATGACCGCCTGTGCGTTGCAGTAGCAACCGCGGCGCTTCCTTCAGGACCTTACACGGATCATGGCCATCTTGTCTGCCAGCCATTTGGCTCGATTGATGCGGTGGCCGTCACCGACGATCAAACAGGCGCGCGTTACCTGGTTTGGAAGGAAGACGGCAACGACCGCTGTCCAAACGCTGAGTATCCGAACAGGAAGTGTGAACCGACACGTAACTTGGCGCAAAGGCTGTCTGCTGATGGGCTGAAGCTCGTGGGTGAGGAAGTAGAATTAATCCGAAACGATCCGAACTCATGGGAAGGCCACGTTGTCGAGGGCGCGTTTATCCTACGGCGTGGCGAGTGGTTTTATCTTTTCTATTCAGGCAGCCGTTGCTGCGGGCGGAACTGCGATTACGCTTTGGGGGTCGCCCGCTCGAAAAATCTGCTTGGTCCATACGAGAAAAATCCTGCTAATCCGATTCTTAAAAAGGACGACAACTGGCAGTGTCCAGGTCACGGCAGCATAGTTACCGACGCCCAGGGCCGCGACTTTCTCCTGTATCACGCGTACAGAAATTCAAAGACCGGGTTCTTCATCGGACGCGAAGCGCTACTCGCTGAAGTTTCGTGGGGCTCAGATCGCTGGCCCAGGATCAATGCAGGTCGAGCATCGTCGCCAGATCGTGCGTCAAAGGATTTATTTTTTGACGCGTTCGATGGTCCAAATTTAAATCCGATCTGGCAGTGGCCTGCGTTCCGGCGGCCTTATATGAAAATAGAATCTGACGGTTGGCTTGTGTTGTCGCCACAACGCGATCATGAAGATGACGAGCTTGGCGGAGTCGTAGCGCAACCGGTGACCACCGCACGTTTCATCGCGACGACGTTGGTCGACACGTCACTGTTGAAACGATCATCTGTCGCGGGCATTTCCGTTTACCAGTACCACGGGAGGGCAGTAGGTATCAGCATCGGAGGACGTGGCACCATATCAACTTATGTGCGCGACGACGAAAAACATCGACCCAGCCCATGTGAAAGTGGCATCAACGCCTCTCGAATATACTTGCGAATGACTGTCCGCGACGGATCAGAATTTCGCTTCGCGTTCAGCCTCGACGGTCAGAACTGGAAAAACTGCGGTGATGAGATCCGGTTCGACAAGATTGAAGGGGCGAGAATCGCGCTCGCGGCGGGTGGCGACAGAGGCGGTGCTGCGAAGTTCGATTGGTTGCGTGTCGCACCGCTCTGACGTTTACTTCGAATTCGACTCGGTGATGACGAGATACCGGTCGATCTGCGGCTCGCTAATCGTTTGAACCGTCCCGCTCGGCCATTTTACTTCCACTCTTCGAACCGAAGCTGCCGAACCCAGCCCGACAAGAATTCGCGGATCACTCGACGACAAATAACTTCCGGCGGTATTCGCATCGAAGATCTGTTTCCTGCCGCTGCTGTCGATCACTGTGACCCTTGCGCCGATCCCGCTCCGATTTGACTTCGAACCTACGAGTGACAACCCCAGCCAGTGGTTCTTCGTTCCATTGTTACGCAGCAACACCGGAGCGCCGTCCAATGTAGACATGACGACGTCGATCTGACCATCGTTGTTCAAATCCCCGAATGCAGCTCCACGTCCGATGAAAGAGTTTAGAAAAGTTGGACCAGCCGTCGCCGACACATCTGCAAAACCCTTTCCTGTGTTGAGCATCAGCAGCGGACTCTGCTTGTACTTCAAGTAAGGGTGCGTTTTTTCGATTGTATCGAGCACGTGGCTTTGCGCGACGAAGATGTCGCGCAGGCCGTCGTTATTCACGTCGATGAAACGAGTTCCCCAACCGGAGTGCAGGATGGTTATCTGTCCCACGCCGGCGGAGTTGGTAGCGTAGGTGAAATTTAGATCCTGATCGTTGTGATACAGCGGATAGGTCTCGTTCGAGAGAGTAGTAATGAAGATGTCGAGATAGCCGTCGTTATCGTAGTCACCGGCATCGACGCCCATCCCGGCAAACGTTTTCCCGTTTTCGTCGTATCCGGCACCGGAAGCGACCGCGATATCTTCAAAAGTGCCGTCGCCTTTGTTGCGAAAGAGTGACTGGCGGAAGCTGTCGTTCGCGACGAAGATGTCTATCCAACCATCGTTGTCAAAATCTGCGAGTGCCACTCCCAAAGCCTTGCCGCCTTCACTCGCGATGCCCGACTTCGCACTCACATCTTCGAACGAGCCGTCGTCACGCTGCCGATAAAGAATATTGGTGATGGTTTTGAAGTTGTCCGGGTGGCAATAGGCGCGATAACCGGGCCGTAACTCGCCGCAGTAAACCGATCCGATGTCGAAGTCCCACTGGAGATAACGGCCGACGAAAAGATCGAGTCTGCCGTCGCGATCGAAATCGACCCAGGCGGCGCTGCTGGACCAGCCACTTCCGCCAACGCCCGTCTTTTTAGTGACGTCGGTAAACGTCCCATCACCGTTGTTGCGATAGAGAAAATTGTTGGCGTAACCGGTCAGATACAGATCTGTGTGGCCATCATTGTCGTAGTCGGCGGTCGCGACACCCGTTGAGTAGCCGGCGCCTTTGAGCCCGGCTTTCTCGGTAACATCTTCGAATGAGCCGTCATCTTTCTGTCGGTACAGGCGGTCCCAGTGCTGTGGATCTCGTTTGTCGGGGATCTCTGTGTTCGGCATCGGATCCTTCAACGCTCCGCTATTTGCGAAAAACAGATCCTGGCGGCCGTCATTGTCATAGTCGAACATCGCGACGCCGCTGCCCATTGCTTCCAGCAGGTACTTCATCGAGGTCAACGCCGCTGCTCGTTTGAACTTGATGTTGCTGGCGGTAGTAATGTCGGTGAACGTAACGGGCGACTGTGCCTGCGGTGCTGGTCGAGGTTTGTTTGCCGGCGCTGATGAACTGTACGACTTACCCGTGCGCGCCGGCGACGGCGAAGCGGTGGGTTGTTGGCACAAAACACTGGGCGTTGCTGCCAATATGAAGAAAGAAAACACGACAAGCCGGAACGCCATGAATCGATTGTAACTGAATTCGTATGATTGACATGTGAATCTTGTTAATCATGTAATCCTGTCAAGCTGTTGATAGGAGGGAAACCTTTAGTGGATTCGAAACGCGGTGAATACACGATCAGCACCGATCGTTCCCGGCTTGACGTCGATCTTATTCACGACTTCATCAGTAATCATTCGTACTGGGGAAAGGGTCGTACGCGCGAAGTTGTGCAACGCTCGATCGACAATTCACTTCCGTTCGGCGTGTACAAAGGCGACGAGCAGGTGGCGTTCGCGCGAATCGTGACAGACTATGCGACGTTTGCGTGGGTGGCTGATGTGTTTGTGGTACCGGAGCACCGTGGGCGTGGATTATCGAAGTGGTTGATGGAAGTCATCATCGCGCATCCGGAGCTGCAGGGATTCCGGCGCTGGGTGTTAGCGACGAAAGACGCACATGGATTGTACGAGCAGTTTGGATTTATGAAGCTGCATCGTCCGGAACGTTGGATGGAACGTCCCGATCAGAATATGCGGGAGTCGCCCGACTACTGGGCGCCGTCGGTGTGATTGTAGGGGTGGCCCTCCGTGGCCACCCCAGCGCCGAACTCTTTCCGGCAAGTGAATTCCACGCTGGGGTGGCCACG
>DASTQB010000257.1:0-35823 GCA_035761985.1 Pyrinomonadaceae bacterium | reverse complement strand
CGTGGCCACCCCAGGGTCGAATCCCTGCCTGGAGTGGTTACGGAGGGCCACCCCTACAGTTGCACCCTCTATCGCCGTGCGCGACTGATCCCCAGTTTCTGCATCTTGTTATTCAACGTCGTTCTCGGTAGACCAAGCCGCGTTGCGGCAGTTGCAATCACCCAGTTTGTATCACCCAATACACGCAGTATGTGCTCGCGTTCAACCGCTTCAAGCGTCGCAGTGCCAGTCGGCTCAGCAACGACTTTCCCGCTTTGCTTCAGTTCACCGAGCGGCACCTCCAGCACGGTTCCACGCGTCAAAATCACCGCCCGCTCGATCAGATTCTGCAGTTCTCTAATATTCCCGGGCCAACTGTACCGCGTAAGCGCCGTCATAATCTCCGTCGGAATCCGCTCAACCGGTTTCTTCATCCGCTTCGCAAACTTCTGCGTGAAGAAATGCACCAGCAACGGAATGTCTTCCGTCCGCTCTCGCAAAGGGGGCAGCGTGATCGGAAACACGTTCAGCCGGTAAAACAGATCGCTGCGAAACTTCTTTTCACCCACGAGTTCGGCCAGATCAGTATTCGTTGCCGCAACGACGCGAACGTCAACCGTGATTGTTCGCGAACTGCCAAGCCGTTCGAACTCCTGTTCCTGAAGCACGCGCAACAACTTCGGTTGCAGATCGAGTGGAATGTCTTCAACTTCGTCGAGGAACAACGTCCCTTTATGGGCCAGCTCAAACCTGCCTTTGCGTTGTTCGATTGCGCCGGTGAACGCTCCTTTCTCGTGACCAAACATCTCGCTCTCGAGCAGTCCGGTCGGAATCGCCGCACAATTCACTCTCACGAGCGTGTGTTCCCTGCGCAGGCTCAGGTTGTGAATCGCGCGTGCAATCAGCTCCTTGCCAGTGCCCGTTTCACCGAAGATCAGAACATTCGAGTCCGTGGACGCAACTGTCTGCGCAGCCTGCAGCGCGCGTTTGAGTGTGGGGCTACACCCGATGATCTCGCGGAAGTTAAACTCGTTTGAGATCTCTTCTTCGAGATACAGCTTTTCTTCTTCGAGCTTGTTCTTCAACGCATCGATTTCGCGATAAGCCTGCGCGTTCTCTTCGAGCATCAGGCGTAGCGTGTCGCGCTCTTTTGCGAGTTGCTGCTGGTAGAGTTGTGCTTCCTGGAAGTGAAGCGCGTTGTCCACGGCGACGGCAATCTGCGTCGCTACGAGTTGAGCAAACTCCAGATCGAGTTCGTCATACGCTCCTGCTTCCTCGCTCCACACGTTGAGCGCTCCGAGTCGCTGATGGGCCGTGGTCAAAGGAAGACTGCACATCGACTTCGCCTGATACGGACGCAGACTCGCCGTGCCAGGAAAGCGAGACTCGTTTTGGAGATCACTCACGATCACGGGTTCCTGGTTTTGCCAGACCCAGCCGGCAATTGAACCTTCGATCGGGACCTCCGTCACAGGCTCGCGCAACACGCCTTCGCAAGCTTCCAGAACATACAAGCGCATCGTGTTGCGAGCTTCGTCGTGAAGCATCACTCCGATATCGCGAAACTTGAAGAGCTGCTGAAGTCGACACGCCAGGTCGCGGAAGAGGTCGGGAATATTCCGGTGTGAACTGATGGCTTTCTGAAGTCCCAGGAGTGTCCGGTACTGCTCGCGTCCTAAACCGGGGACGGCCAGTTGAGCTGTAAGCTCGGCCAGTTGAAACTCGCCAGAGTGCATACGACAACGTGTTCAAAAGAGGTCAGATACCTGACCAAATGTGGTCACACGACCGTCCGTGGTCACGGCTGCTTGCAACATTCCGCTCCAAAGCTGCATTTTCACGCTTCTTTGAACGGCCTGCGCACGTGGATTCAAATAGTCGGCCACGCTGAAGATTTAATACTCACCTGAGACCTTGCATAAACATCGGAATCGGTGTTTGCTTAGCCTGCAATAGCAGGCGTAAGCGTAAACCCTGGGGCGCAAGCCCCAGGTAATGTCCCAAGACACGCGGCCGGAGCACGCGACAGCGGGCGAAAGCCCGTGAATTCAGGCTGCCGCCCGTGTTCACGGGCTTGGTCCTTGCCTTTTGCGATTGATCCTGGGGCTTGCGCCCCAGGCTTTACGCTTACGCCTGCTTCGCAGGCTAAGCGACTTTTGTGCAAAGCTCTCGCGCGTGGCAATTAGGTTGCATAGATCTAACGCGGATTTGAGCCGGAAAAAGAATATGCCGTTACGAATAACTCAGAAAGACTGCGCCAGTGGAAACGGGCACCGGTCTCATGACTGCGAGACGTTGTTGAAGGTCGAGGGCAGTCTTTATCTCGAAGACGCCGAGTTGCTTGAGAAGATTTGCCGGGACATCGGAGAAGAAACGGGCCACCGACTGACGCTGGATCTTGCTGATCTATGCTTTCTCGACAGTGAGAGTGCGTCGGTGCTCTGCCGGCTCAAACGCGAACAGAACGTCACTCTCGACGGACTGCATCTGTTTATCGCGAAAGTGATCGAGCTGACCGAAGCCGAGGCGACAGTTTCTGAGTATCTCACGCAAGCCGGCGAGAGAAGATGATTGCCGCGGTGAGTTTGAATCACCGCGGGCGGAGTTCGTTAAGTCGCGCTACTTCGAGTTCTCGGAACGCTTCGGGCGTTTGAAATAGTACGCAGGGTCGTTGGGTGATCCAGCCACAGCAACAAGCTCCCATCCGTTGGCGCCGAGTTTGTCCAGGTGCTGCTCGAGCACAAACGCCTCGCGTCCGAATGGAACATTTGGTTCCTTTCGCATGCGCGGATTGTTTGTCGCGGTAAGGTTCGTCGTACTTGGACCAGCAACCGCGAGGTATTCCCACTGCGCGACGTCTGCCGCCTGGCTCGGTTCCTGCTGTCCCGCAGTTTTCACTACAAGAGCCGGAACGACGACCAGGCAAAGCGCTACAACGATAAGACCTACTCGTTTATTAAAATTCATACGACCTCCAGTTTTGCCACGGATGTTACGGATTCTCTGACACGATCGATTCGTAAAGCCGTTTCTCACCAGTGTCACACCCAATCTCCTCGAGTTCGTTCGCCTCGCAGGTGTGAAACGAAACGACCACCATGTTTTCCTTTTCCGGAAAGAATTCATGGGGAACGTTTTTATCGATGACCACCCACTTGTCCGCGGGTGCAACATCTGATCCAAACTGCACCAGCGGCTTGGATTTACCCGCGATCTTCGACATGCCCTGTCCTTTGATCGTTGCCATGTGCTGAACGCTGTTCGGGTGGTAATGACAGCCCGAAGATACACCCTTCTTCAGCACAAATATCCAGCCCGACTTGATCGTTTCCGGTAGCGGCCGCTCGATTGAGTTCAGATCGATCACAGACCAGACAAAAGGCTCCGGCGAATCGTCGATTTCATCACTTAGTTGCGCGATCGTTTGCGCAACAGTGTTTTGATCCATCAGGAACTCAACTGCAGCAGTTAGTTTTTCGAGATCATTTGTACTCATAGGTCGCATTTTAACAGGAGCCGCAACCACAGATTACGGGATGAAATATTTCTCAAAAACTTATGAAGGCACGCCCGCGATCCACTCCACCTTAACTTCGTGAAACCTCAGTGAATGTTTCCAACGTATTGATCGAAAAAACTATGGAAATCATTGAGAAGCTGACCAACACCGGTCACGAGAAAGTCCTGGTCGCGCGCCATCCCGAATCCGGTTATCACGGCATCATCGCAGTACACAGCACAGCGCTTGGTCCTGCCATCGGCGGCACACGGTTCTGGAATTACGCAACGGAGGAAGAGGCGCTCATGGACGCCTTACGCCTGTCGCGCGGCATGACTTACAAGACCGCCTTGCCGGGACTGCCACTCGGAGGCGGTAAGGCGATCATTATCGGCGATAACAAGACGACGAACCGCGAAGCGCTCTTTCGTGCGCACGGGCGTTTTGTTGACACGCTCGGCGGACGTTACATCACCGCTGAGGATGTTGGAACAAGTCCGGCAGACATGGAGTTTGTGCGACTGGAAACTGATCACGTTGCCGGCTTGCTCGGGCGGTCGGGTGATCCGTCGCCGTTCACGGCCCGCGGAGTGTTTCGTGCGATCCAGGCTTCGGCAAAACATCGCTGGAATTCTGATGAGCTTGCGGGAGCGACAGTTGCGGTCCAGGGTTGCGGCAACGTTGGATACAACTTAGCGAAGCTGTTACATGCCGCGGGAGCTAAGCTCGTCGTCAGTGACGTTCAGGAGAGTAGCGTGTCGCGAGTAGTTGATGAATGCGGCGCGGAGGCTGTGCAACCGGCTGAGATCTTCAGTGTTCGTGCAGACATCTTCGCGCCATGCGCTCTCGGTGGTGTCATCAACGACGAAACGATTCCGCAACTCAACGTGGAAATCGTTGCCGGTGCTGCTAACAATCAACTCCTCGAAGAGCGACACGGAGAGATGCTCCGCGAGCGAAACATTCTTTACGCGCCTGATTACGTCGCGAATGCAGGTGGGGTCTTCAACGGTTGCAGTGAGTTGCTCGGCTGGGAACCGGAACGCGCGTTGAAAAAGATTGACGAGATTTACGACACCGTCCTGGAAGTTCTTGAAACCGCGAAGGCACAGAACATTACTCCACACCAGGCTGCGGATCGCCTCGTCGAAGAACGCCTGCGAAATGATTACCAGGATTTACCTGATTCACAAGATTAGTGATGCCGCGATGCGTGAACAGATCCGCGCAAATCCGCGGCTCACCAGCCGGTCGCAAACAACGCTCGCGCAGCTCGCACACCGCAGTTTTGATACTTGTGATAGGCATCCGCCGCACGTAGCCGGATCTGTTCGTCGCTTTCCTTTTTCATCCAGCCGTCAATCGCTGCTGACAAAACGTACGCCTCAGGCGCCATCAGGTTTGTGGTCCAGACCAGCGGTGTAGCGCCCGTTTGCTGTAGGGCAGTAGAAAAATACTGTTTGCTCGCGCACGCGAGAATGATCGCACGCCGTTGACGATCGTCACGTCGTTTCGGGTGAGAAGCGAGGTTGAAATCCATCAAGCCGTTGTGACCAATGTACGCGACGAGATCTGCGCTTCCGCCAGTATGAAATTCAACATCGCCAACCTTCAGCTTCTCGCCCGGTTTCCCCGCGGCCGCTTCAAGAAAATCCGCGGTCGTTTGTGCGATCTCTTTGCCACGATACGCGTCGGCCACTAAGACCAATGAACTACGCCGGTGTTTGAAGACGCAGCGCTCGAGAATGCTCGCGCTTGGATCACGAATTACCGAGACCAGTTCCCAGTCTTTGTTCATCGCGAAGAAAGTTCTGATGCCGAATGCCGCGCCCCAGTAAAGATTCGTCTTCGGGCTGTCGCCGTTTCCCAAACTTGCCGAGACGGGCACGATGCCTTGATAGAGATTGTCTGCCAGTGCGACGAACACGTGAATCACTGGTGTCGAATTAACAGCCGCTGTCTCGACCTGAGTGTTTGAGACGTTTGCCGGCGCAGGTGTTCTCGCGCGATTGGTCGAAGCGCAAGCTGAAACTGCGGCACTCAACAACAGCAGCCAAAGCAGACCTCGATGTGCTTGAGAACTCATGGATTTCTTAGACCCTAAATACCACGGAAGGTTCCATGCTTGCACGGTTTGACTTGCCTGCGATTGAGGAGTAGGCTCACGCCGTCACCATGGAGTGGGTGAACTTCTCGCAAGCTCCCCCAAAATCAGGCAAGTTCCAAAACTTGCGTAATCACTTTCCAGACTAGCTTCCAAAAAGTTGTTCTGGCCGCTGCCTGTCTGGAACCAACCTCAAAAAGGAGACACCATGTCTAAGATCCGTTCCTTACTTATCCTCTTGACGTTATGTGCAGCCGTGGGCGCAGGATGGCTGACTTACGATTCCAGAAGCGGCGCGACCTCGCTTGATGGTCCAAACCTTTCAGTGCGTGAAGACGTGCTCGGCTCGCAGTGGGTGGTCCGGGATGAACACATCTCGGCAAATTCATGTAGTGCAATTGAAGGCGAAGTCACACCGGGGCTGCGGAAACTTGTGCGCTTTACAGTGATGACGCCCAATACCGGAAACCAGGACATCTTTGTCGGCGATCCAAACGAGCACTTCGCCGCCAATGACGGTCTGTTTGAACTCGCCACTTGCCACAACCATTTCCATTTCAGGCACTATGCGCTTTATGAACTGGTAAGCGTGAGCACTGGCAAGGTCTGGCGTGCAGCCAAACGCGGCTTCTGCATGCTCGACACCGATCCGAATCCTGTGCCGGTCGGCGGCGTTCCGCCTGGTCCAGGAAAATTCCGCAACTGCGGCGCGATTGGTTTTCCCGGTAACCAGGGAATCACAGCCGGTTGGGCCGACACGTATCGCTTCACGCTCGCCGGGCAATACTTTGTGTTAGACGGTGGCGACGGGCAGCCAGTGGTGCCGCCGGGCGATTACATCATTCGCATCACCGTTAACCCGCCGTTCAAAGCGACGCGCGGTGAAGCTTGTCCGAACGTCGATCCGCAGGGTCTTTGTCACCAGTTGCCGGAGACCAACTACAGCGACAACGTCGGCATCGCGCACATCTCGATACCGGAGCATCCGGGCCGCAAAGGTGTCGGGCCACTCGCAGGCAATAACGAGCCGGCAGAGGAGTGTGATCACGGCTGCAACTAATCTGTGACGTTGCTGTACGATAACGAGGGCGACGCCTGTTTGGTGTCGCCCTTATTCGTGACTACAACTAACGTGAACATTCGTGATTTCGTCGATCGTCGTTCGATCGTGCGCACGATCTGGGGCGATCCGGATCTTGTGCTGCTTATCAATCCGGCTCTGCCGCCGGATATGAGGCGGGTTGGAGCGCGCATCGGCAACCTGCGAATGCATCAATCCGGCTCTGCCGCCGGATGTGAGGCGGGGCTTCGCCCCGCCGGTCCATTTACTACTTTAGAAGGGGCTCTGCCCCGGCGGCCAAGCCGGAACGTGGAAGTCGAATTCTCTTGAACGCCAGTAGGGAAACGGCGTCACTATTGAAGTGATCTCAAATACTCGCCACACATGACAGCCTCGTCGCGCGCACCTGTACAAAAAATTTCGTATGGCTTGTTTGCCGCGACGATTTTTCTCAGCGCGCTCCTGCTGTTCTGGGTTCAACTGGTCATGGCCAAGATGCTTCTACCGCGGCTCGGTGGCACACCTGCGGTATGGACCACCTGCATGCTCTTCTTTCAGGTGCTGCTGTTAGCCGGTTATTCCTACGCCCTCGCCACAACCACCTGGATCAGCATTCGCAAGCAGGCAATTGTGCACAGCTTGCTACTTCTTATCTCACTCCTTTACCTGCCTCTAACCTTCGTCGGAAATCTCGGCTCCATATCAGAACGAAACAATCCGGCGCTCTGGCTCTTCGGCTACCTGATAACCGCCATCGGCCTGCCCGTCTTTCTGATTTCAACCACAAGCCCGCTGCTTCAGAAGTGGTTCACACGTACAGGCCACGTTTCTGCAAAAGACCCGTACTTCCTGTTTGCAGTCAGTAACGCAGGCAGTCTCCTGGCGTTGCTCAGTTATCCGTTGCTTCTCGAACCAACTTTCAGACTGTCACGCCAGAACCAGCTCTGGGTCGTGGGATACGTCATTTTTCTCGTGTTGAGTTTGGGTTGCGCTACGGTGCTGTGGTCAGGACGCGAGCGAGTGCAACAAGATCCGGCGTTGCAAGATGCTGCTCCGATTTCGAATAAGCGACGGCTCTACTGGATTCTCCTGGCCTTCATCCCTTCGAGTTTGCTGTTTGGCGTCACGAGTTACATCACCACTGAAATCGCTCCCACACCTCGCCTGTGGACCATCCCGCTGGCACTGTACTTAGTGACATTTGTGCTCGCGTTCGGACGTAAGAACTGGCTGCCTGAACGGCTCGCAAGTCACGCACTCGGCGGATTGGCCCTGTTACTTACGCTCGTGATCGTCGCCGAGGCGACTCAACCCACCGGCGCCATCGTTCTCTTACATCTCTGTTTCTTCTTCGTCGCCGCGATGCTCTGCCATTACAAGCTGGCGAGCGATCGACCCGCAGCTGCACGTCTCGCGGAGTTTTACTTATTCGTCGCCATTGGAGGCATGCTCGGCGGACTCTTCAACACGCTCATTGCTCCGACTGTATTCAACACGTTGCTCGAGTATCCACTCGTGATCGTCCTCGCCTGCCTGATCCGGCCGCGTGAGAACGATGACGCCGATTCTTCGCGTGATCGCTTGCTCGACGTAATTCTGCCAACGTGCATCGGCTTGCTAACGATCGGCCTGTCGCTGCTTGTTGCTCGATACGACGTGAGCACAGTGGTAGGCGTCGCAATCGTTTTCGGCATGCCACTCGTGATCATCAATCATCACTTCCGCAAGCGTCCGGTTCGATTTGCCCTCGCTATCGGCGCGGTCATGCTGGGAAGCATCGTCTACTCCGAAACTCAAAACCGCACGTTGCATGTCGATCGCAACTTCTTTGGCACGTTAAGTGTGAGATACGATCCCGTGAGCGCTACTCGCATGCTTCTTCACGGCAACACCATACACGGGCGACAGTTTGTTCAACCGGAACTTCAGCGCCAGCCGCTCTCATACTTTCACCCGCGTGGTCCACTGGGCCAGGTCTTCGAGGCGTTCAATGCGAACGCTACGTCGCCGAATGTCGCCGTTGTCGGACTCGGCGCCGGCTCGATGGCGTGTTATGCGCGCCCGAACCAGCATTGGACCTTCTACGAGATCAATCCCGCGGTGATCGCCATCGCACAAACGCCGGAGTATTTCACTTACCTCGAGAAATGCTCGGTCGGTCCAACGCAAATCGTCCTCGGTGATGCACGGCTCCAGTTACAGAATGCGCCCAACCAGCATTACGGTCTCATCGTTCTCGACGCTTTCAATTCCGACGCGATTCCTATTCACCTCATGACGCAGGAAGCGATCAGTCTTTACATGTCAAAGCTCGCAACCGGTGGCATGCTGGCGTTTCATGTTTCCAATCGTAGTCTCAAGCTCGATACCGTGCTCGCGGATCTTGCTAAACAAAATGGTGCGATGACTTTGAGTTTTGCGGACGCAGAGCAGGATGCGGAGACAGGCAAGGATCCGTCAGAGTGGGTCGTGATGGCGCAACACTCACCTGCGTTCGACAGTCTCGCTCAAAAACGCAACTGGCGATTACTCGAAGGACAAGCCGGATCAGCCGTGTGGACAGACGATTTCTCGAACATCCTGCGCGTGTTCCGCTGGTATTAAACACCGCGGAATTTTTATTGCCTTCCGGTGCCTCGCAGGCCTATTATCCCTGTGGTATTTGACTCGACCGTTCCGAAACGTAAGACCGATCCCAGAACTGCTGGTCTTACATCTTACGTCTCAATCGTTTCTCAAACTTAACCCTTAACTCTTTCTCGCGAACGACATCTTTTCGATAGGTGATCTTATGAAAAAACTCCCACTGTCCCTCCCTGGACTGATCTGTGCTCTGTTCCTGATCACGACGGCGGCTTCCGCCCAGGTTACTCCCGAGCAGGCACGCAACTTTCAAATTGACGCAACGCACACAGGTGCGACTACCTCCCAAAGCCTTGCGCCCCCTCTCCAACAGAAATGGGTCGTCAACTTCGGACAGAAGATTTCTTATCCTCTGATTGCCGATGGCAGGGTTTTCGTAACAGTCAACAACGGTACGTTCAACGGCACGACGCTCTTTGCACTCAATTCTGCAGACGGGTCGATTCTCTGGTCGTTTCCTCTCGGCGGATTCACGCAGTTCTCCGGCGCGTGTTACGAAAACGGCCGCGTGTTTGCAGTGAATGGCAGCGGGTTGTTGCGTGCGTTTGATGGCGCAACGGGCCCGGTGATCTGGAGTGTTCAGCTTCCCGGCCAGTCGTCATTCTCTGCGCCGCCGACGGTTCATGAAGGTGTGATCTACGTCGGTGGTGCGGGATCCGGCGGAACTGTCTATGCCGTTAACGCTACCTCCGGCTCCGTGATATGGACCTCGTCCGTCATGAACGGCTCTAACAGTTCGCCGGCAGTGACGAACGAAGGTGTTTACGTTTCGTATTCGTGTCCGAACGTTTACAAACTCAATCCCGCGACCGGTGCAAAGATCTGGCACTTCGCGCCAGGTTGTTCAGGAGGCGGCGGCAAGACTCCCGCGCTGTACAACGGACGCCTTTACGTCCGCGACACTAACGACACTATCCACGACAGCCAGACCGGATCGATCATCGGAACTTTCAACGCGAAGAATACTCCCGCCTTCTCCGGGAGCAGGGGTTTCTTTCTCAATGGTCCACATTCGTTCGGAACGTTCGGCGTGCTTCAGGCGCGCGACGTAAATACAAACTCGCTACTCTGGAGTTTCTCCGGCGACGGGTTTCTGCAGTCGGCGCTACTCGTCGTCAACAACTATGTTTACGTTGGTTCTGCGCTCGGAAAACTTTATGCCGTTGACGCCACCACCGGACAGCAGGTTTGGGTTACGACTGCCGGCTCGAGCATTCCGTTCGTCGACGAACAGAACGTATCGCAGCCTGTGACCGGCTTTGCGGCCGGCGAAGGTTTGCTGGTCGTTCCTACGAGCACAACTCTCGTCGCGTACGAAGGCGACACCACGCCACCGACTCTGACATTCGGTGATCAAACGCCGGCTCCGAATGGCGCAGGCTGGAACAACACGCCTGTCGATATTCCTTTCACCACTGCCGATGATGGAGTGGGTGTTCAATCATCTAATCCGGAAAGTCCGTTGCACTTCACCGCAGAAGGCGCAAACCAGACGCAGCAAGTGACGGTCACCGATAAGGCGGGGAACAGTGCGACGTTTACATCGCCGGCAGTAAATATCGATCTCACTCAACCATCAACTGTGGCGATAACTCCGGGAGTTAGCCAGAGCGATGAGTGGTTTACTGGTCCAGTGCCGGTAACACTAAACGCTTCGGATAATCTGTCGGGTGTGGGAGGCACGTTCTACAGTGTCGATGGTGGTCCAGAGCAGTTTTACACGGGCACGTTCGTGATATCGGGCGAAGGCGTTCACACGTTCGAATACTGGAGTGTGGACATCGCGGGCAACACCGAGGCACACAAAACCCGAACGGTGCGAATTGATTCGACTGCGCCAGTCACGCAGGCGTTGCTTTCCGGCACGGCTGGAGCAAACGGTTGGTTCCGCAGTGCGGTGCAAGTCACGCTCAGCGCGACTGACAATTTGTCAGGCGTGATGAATTCGTTCTACCGGATCGACGGCGGCGTGGTGGAAACTTACACAGGTTCTTTTGTGATATCTGCATTGGGCCAGCATACGATCGAGTACTGGAGCGTCGACTTCCTCAACAACACTGAAGTGATGAAATCGGTTGTTGTTAAGATCGACACCGTCGCTCCGGTTGTTACCGCGACGTCGAATCCGTCGACTGCTGGAAAGGGTCCGAGACCGGTAACTGTCACGATTTCCGGAAGTGTGACAGACGGTTTGAGTGGAATCAGCAGCGCGAGCTTCAACGTCGTTGACGAGTATGGCGCGACGCAGCCAAGTGGGCCAGTAACGTTGCAGCCGAACGGGAGCTATTCGTTCACGCTCTCGCTGCCGGCGACGAAGCAGGGGTCAGACAAGGACGGCCACTTGTACACGATCGTGGTGACCGGTGTTGATCAGGCAGGAAACACAGCGACCGCATCCGCGACGCTAAGGATCAACTGACGCGCCAGCACAATTAACCACACACGACATACGGCTGCCGGGTCCAACGGCAGCCGTATGAACTTGCGTCCGTCATCACACAGCTTGAATACAACGTCAAGTTGCGCGTTCGAATGCTCCGGTGAGGTAGAGCGGCTCTAAGCCAGTGGCCCAATACTCCAACGCCGAGAAGCCGGGTTGAGTTGTTTCCCGATCTGTGCGTCGCGAAGGCAAAGTGGGATCGTCGGAACAAATTCGATCTATCCCGTTTGCCTGCGTAAACTTCCACCATCGCCCCGCGGAAATTTCCGCAATTAGCGTTTGCACCTAACAAAAACAGACCATTGCGCAACGGCTCAGTTCTTGCAACGTCCGCCGCTTAACAGTTTGGCTTCGCATTCAATGTCATTCTTAAACGATGTGTCTGATTAATTAGGAGGTACAACATGCCCGTCCCAAAAACTATGCAAGCAGCAGTGGTCGAAAATTTCGGTGAGCCACTTGTCGTCAAAGAA
Source organism: Pyrinomonadaceae bacterium (assembly GCA_035761985.1). Lineage (GTDB taxonomy): Bacteria > Acidobacteriota > Blastocatellia > Pyrinomonadales > Pyrinomonadaceae > PSRF01. The sequence goes on along the minus strand of DASTQB010000257.1, from coordinate 23,625 downwards.
CTCCCCGTACCGAGTCCTGGTCCGGGACAGGCGCTGGTGGAGATAGTCGCGAGCGGAGTTTGTCACACAGACCTGCACGCGGCAGAAGGTGATTGGCCCGTAAAGCCGACTCTTCCTTTTACGCCTGGACATGAAGGAGCTGGCGTAGTCGTCGAGATTGGACCAGGTGTTACGCATTTAAAGGAAGGCGATCGCGTCGGTCTCGCCTGGTTACACAGCGCGTGTGGACATTGCAGGTTCTGCTTGTCGGGCTGGCAGACACTTTGCCTCGAACAGAAAAACTCGGGCTATTCGGTGAACGGCAGCTTCGCGCAATACGCAGTGGCGGAGGCGGATTATCTTGGAAGAATCCCGGAGAATATTTCAATCGTCGACGCGGCGCCGATTCTGTGCGCCGGCGTAACCACGTACAAAGGACTGAAGGAAACTGAGGCGCGGCCCGGTGAGTGGGTCGTGATCTCGGGAGTTGGCGGCCTGGGCCATGTCGCGATCCAGTATGCGAGGGCGATGGGACTAAGGGTGGCGGCAGTAGACCTGGGTCCGCAGAAGATGGCGTTGGCCCGCAAGCTCGGAGCGGAGATCGCGTTGGACGCAAAGATCCAGGATCCTGCTACTGAGATTCAAAAGCTGATTGGTGGAGCGCAGGGAGTGTTGGTCACTGCGGTTTCGACGATAGCTTTCAAGCAGGCGATTGGGATGCTGCGGCGTGGTGGTACGTGCGTACTAAACGGCCTGCCGCCGGGAGAATTTCCGATATCGATTTTTGATGTTGTGTTGAACCGTTTCACGATACGGGGATCGATTGTCGGTACGCGCCTCGATCTCGAAGAAGCGCTGGCTTTCGCTGCGGAAGGGAAGGTAAAGGCAACGATCGAGACGCAGCCGCTGGGATCGATCAACGACGTATTCAGCCGGCTTAAGACTGGAAACGTGAATGGCAGAGTGGTGCTGGGAATCGGGAGTGACGCATTGCAGGAGGTTCCCAGGGCAAAGACGTCCACGGCGTGAAGAGAGAGTGTGTTTGGACACAGAGTTCCCCCCACGACAATGACGACCCTTGCCTTTGAGACGCGCCTCATCCGCGTCTCTTTTTTCAGTTATCCAGCGAGAGTCATTAAGGCAGGACAAGCTAAAGCTTGAACTCTGAACCGCTCAGCGCTTAGCGTTCAGAGTTCAGCGTTTAGGCTGCTTTCTCGGAAGAGAACTTTCTGATGACGATCGATGAGTGAAGAACTTTAATCTTGGCGTTGAGTTATGAGAAACTCAACGACGAAGACAAGCCGGTCAATTTCTTATCACCCGAACCTTAAATTGCAGCGACACACAAAACCTCAAAAATATGATCACTGGAGAACTGAGATCACAAGTTGATCGTCTGTGGGATGCGTTCTGGTGAGTGCCGATTGGATTCGCATTGGGAGTTGGGCACATCAAGCGTGGCGACGTTGGAAATTTGATACGCAAGGCGATTTGCGAACCGCCACCGCAATGAAACGAGGTGGGAGCATGACTCATACATCAAATGCAGAATACTGTGAGAGTCCTATGAATTGGAAATTGGCAAGTTACTCCGTTTCGATTGGTATTGTAGTAACTGCGTTGGCCCACCTGCTCTACAAGCAAGGAGGCGAGCTTGTTCTCTGGCCCGGTATCTTCGTCAAACTAATGTGCAACAGCCTGCTGTTGTTCCTCACCGACTCCGACAACTTCTACTCGGTACCCTCAGGAACGGACTCGCTAATAAACGCCGTGTTCTACTCGGCAGTGATATTCATACTTTTGTTTGCAGTAAGGCGGCTGGGCTGGTGGCGGTTTTGAGGTAAAGTTATCGTCCTACCACGAGAGAGATTACATAATTAACTCGCAAGCTGCATTAACTAGCAGTCTATGTTGTTCCGGAAGAGGTGTGTCCTCCAACTCCATCTCCCACTGTAGACCCAAGAGAGGTCCTTATTATTAAATCGGGTAAGTAAGAATCGCACTTCACCTCACCTGGTAGACCCACGAACAGCTTGGGCCCGTTTCGATTATTTCCCTCCAAAAGATATACTGCTGCCTCCATCTACAGCGCCCCCGACAAGAGACGCCTGCGGAGGTCACTCGCCGTTTCAACCCGCGCCGGACTTTGCCTTTGACACGAGGTCGTAAATGAACAGAAGGTTTGACTTAACGGTAATAGGCCTGACGTTACTGCTGACTATCGGCGTGATCGGTTTCTGGGAAGCAACATTTCGCGCGCCGTTCTTCGCCTGGGTCGACGCACGCTATCCCGGCGAAGCCAACGTCGAACGACGTTGGAACATAAAACAACGATCCGAACACTTCCTCATCTCGTTCATGGTCGACGCGCTCGTCGTCACGATGCTGCTCCGCCTGGTCCATACAAAACAACGTCAATTACGAGCCAGCGAAGAGCGTTACCGCGCGCTCTTTGAACAGGCAAGAGACGGCATCGGCGTCGTACGCGTTTCAGACTACCGCCTCATCGAAGCAAACAACCGCGTTTGTGAAATCCTCGATCTAAAACAAGACGACTGTATCGGCCGCGACATGCGCGAGCTTCTTCGAACCACTACACGCAACGGGCAGTCTGAAAACGCAATGACGGCCAACGGTCATGTTTCGGGTGAAAGCGAGGTAACAGTCAAAACTTCGACGGGCCAAACTCGCCCAGTCTCCGTCTCCTTTACTCCTCTATCGACCGAAGGCGAGGAGAAGGTGATGATCATGTCGCTTCGCGATCTCTCAGGACGTAAGAAACTCGAAGCCGAGCGTGAAGAAATGCAACGCCAGCTTTACCAGACTTCAAAGCTCGCATCCATCGGCGAGCTTTCCGCGGGCGTCGCACACGAGATCAACAACCCACTCAACGGCGTCATCAATTTCGCACAACTCCTCAAAGACGAAGAGCGCCCGCGTTCTGAGTTTGAGCAACAGATGATCGACGGCATCATCGACGAAGGTGAGCGCATCGCGCAGATCGTGCGCGGGCTGCTGGCATTTGCGCGCGCCGACGCGTACGAACTCAGACAGGTACACTTCGAAGAGTCAATCAAGACCTCCATCGCGCTTTTCGGGCGCCAGTTTAACAAGGACGGCATCGACGTTGAGATCGATCTCGAACCGGACTTGCCTATGGTGCGGGCCGACGGTTCACGCCTGCGGCAGGTTGTAGTTAACATGATCAGCAATGCGTATCACGCACTGAAAGCGAAGCCGGCTGATTCAGTCGAACGGAAACTGTTCAAGATCACGGCGCGTCGAGCCGGCAAGAACGGCGAAACTGTGCGCGTGGAGTTTTATGACAACGGCATCGGAATCAAACGCGAAGACATCGGCAAAGTGTTCGACCCTTTCTTCACTACGCGGCGGGAGACGGGCGGCACGGGGCTGGGCTTGAGCGTCAGCTTCGGCATCATTCGCGATTTCGGCGGGACGATCAAGGTAGAAAGCGAGGAAGGAAAGTTCACGCGTTTCATCATTGAGCTCTCTGCGGTTGAGACGTGGCAGGTTGAATATGCCTAACGTTTTACTGGTCGACGACGAGCCCAGCATCCGTCTAACGATGGGAGAGTTTTTGAAGCGGGCGGGCTACTCGGTGATAACAGCAGCGGATTACGACAGCGCGGTGGTCCATAAAGCCGAGGACCTCGACGTTGCCGTCATTGACATCAACCTTGCCGGCAAGAGCGGCATTCAGCTACTGCAGAAATTATGCAGCGAGCCGATCTATGTTCCCGTCATCATGATTACCGGTGAACCGAATTTGTCTGTGATACCGGAAATCGTGCGCGCTGGAGCTTACGACTTTATCGCCAAGCCGATCATTAAAGACGTGCTGCTCAATGCCGTTGCGCGGGCGACAGAGAAGAAGCGGCTGACTGACGACAAGCGCGCGCTCGAGCAGGAGATCAAGAGATACGCTGAAGAACTCGAAATGCGCGTTGACGAGCGCACGGCGGAACTCGTCGAAACTCACCGGCGGCTCGTACATCAGGAGCGAATCGCAGCGTTAGGACGCGCAGCGGCGCAGGTGGCCCACGAGGTTAAGAACCCGCTCGCCGGATTGCTGCTTTACGCGCTTCATCTTAAAAGCAAGGCTACCAACCTTTCACAAAGCGAAGCTTCGCTCGTGGATAAGATGGTCGACACGATCAATCATCTCAACAGCAGGGTTGAGCAGATCCTGGGCTTTGCGCGTCCGGTCAGGCTTACTTTGCGTTCCGTAGATTTAAATCAGATGGTTAGCGACGTCGTCGAGCTACTTCGACCGCAGTTAACAGCAAACAAAGTCGAGGTGCGTCTGTCGATGGGCCAGGCGCTCTCCGCAATGCTCGACGAGTCGGCCATGCGCGGCGCTTTGATGAACCTGCTACTCAATGCCATCGAGGCGATGCCGCAGGGCGGCACGCTGAGTATCGCCGTGAACAAGACTGACGAGATTCTTCGAATCGAGATCGCCGACACTGGTCACGGAATCAGTGAAGAGCAGGCGAAACAGATCTTCGAACCCTTTTACACAACGAAGGACCAGGGCTTAGGCCTCGGTATGCCGTACGCCAGAAAAATCATCGAGCAGCACGGCGGCACGATTTCTCTTGATGGCCGTCCCGGAGAGGGCACCACGATTTCGATCGACCTGCCGGCAGGGCAGAAGGAGGTTGAGAATGTCTCCTAGCCGGCTGCTTGTGATTGACGACGAGCCGAGTGTCAGGGATGCGCTGCAATTCATCTTGAGCGACCTGGGCCATCACGTTGACTCTGCAAAAAGCGGCGCTGAGGCGAAGGAGTTGCTCAAAGGCGCTCCATACGATCTCGTCTTTACAGACGTGCGGCTTCCTGACACGAGCGGGATCGACCTGCTGACGATTATCAAGAGCGACACGCCTGAAACCGAAGTCATCGTAATGACTGCGCACGGCTCGCTCGACATCACTATCGAAGCGATCAAGCGCGGTGCTTTCTACTACATCGAAAAACCATTCACGCCGCACCAGGTGACGGCGCTCGTCGAACGCGCGTTGCAGTTCGAGGAGATTAAGCGTGAGAACCGGAGCTTGAAGACGGCGCTGACGGACGTCGACGACTTCGGCATCATCGGGCGCGATCCGAAGATGCGGCAGATCCACTCGATCATTCGCACTGCCGCGCCGTCGGATGCGTCAGTGCTGATCGAAGGCGAATCGGGCACGGGCAAGGAGTTGATTGCGGCAGCGTTTCACTTTCAGAGCCCGCGTGCGAAATTACCGCTGATGCGCATCAACTGCGCGGCCATTCCTCACGAGCTGATCGAATCCGAGTTGTTTGGTTATCGAAAAGGCGCGTTCACCGGAGCCGATCGCGACAAACGCGGATTGATCGAAGCGACAGCCGGCGGCACGTTGCTGCTTGACGAGATCGCCGAGATGCCGATTCACCTGCAAACGAAGTTGCTGCGTGTGTTGCAGGAGCGAAAACTCCGTCGAATCGGTGATGAAGACGAGATCAGTGTCGATTTCCGTCTGGTGTCGTCGACAAACCGCGACACGGCGGAGATGATTCGCGAAGGCACGTTCCGGAAGGACCTTTATTTTCGTATCAGCACGATCAAGGTCAAGGCGCCGCCATTGCGTGAACGGCTCGACGACGTGCCGTTGCTTGCCAAGCGCTTCCTCGAGCACTACTCGGAAAAGTACAAGAAGCGAATACGCGAGATTTCGATTCCGGCTTACACGTTGCTGATGCGATATGACTGGCCCGGGAACGTGCGTGAGCTCGAAAGCGTCATCGAGCACGCAGTGCTGTTTGCGACTGAAGATAAGTTGACGCCGGAGAGTTTGCCGGAGCAACTTCACACGGCCCACAGCACGGAGTATCGCTGCGTGATCCCGCCGTACCTCACGATGGAAGAGATCGAACGCGAAGCAATCGCGCAGACGCTCGAACGCACCGGCGGAAACGTCAAGCGGACATCAGAAATTCTCAACTACCACCGCCCACGCCTCTATCGAAAAATGAAAACCTTCGGCCTACGCGGCGGCCCCGACGCCGACAACTAGTGTTCCGTGGTGGAACAATCACACCTCACACCAATCCACGTTGGAACACCTGAATCTTGTTAATCCGGCAAATCCTGTAATCCTGTCCAACGCCTTCTCGCGGGCACGACGATTGCTCAAGCTCGACCTCCACAGATGAACTTCTGATGAAGCCTCGCCACCAGATCAGGTCCGCGCGGCGCGATTGAGAACCCCACATTCCATTTGAGGAAAATGTCTATGAACATCAGAAATGCTTTGCAGCAGACACTCTTCTTGTCGTGCTGCGCAGCAGTAGCCGTGCTGGTGGCCGTCTCCGGAGCAAACGCTCAAACGTCACCACCACCCGCTACCTGCGAGCGGACGGTTAAGGCTGAGGTGGTCGCACTGGACCAGGCCCTTATCTATAACCGCCTCGGCGCTATCAACCCCGCCGGTATGATCTATGCGCTGAAGCGCGACCTCGTCGCCATCGATCCGGCAAAAGGTTTGGTTGCCGGAAACGTTCAACTGCGCCCGGGCAAGCGTCCACGCCCAATCGCGTTGCGCATGAACGTCGGCGACTGTCTACAAGTCAATTTTACTAACCTGCTGGCGCCCGATCCGGCAGACGTCAATTCATTTGCCGCTAACAACGCTCCCGCTACACGCACGGCTTCAGCGCACATCATGGGCCTGGAACTCGTCGGCTCGATTCTTTCTGACGGCTCGAACGTCGGACAGAACCAGAGCAGCCTCGTTGCACCCGGCGCATCGGCCACTTACACCTACATCGCACAACGCGAAGGCAGTCACTTGCTTTATTCAACTGCCGCAACAACAGGCGGTGAAGGCGATGGCGGCTCGCTGGCAATGGGACTTTTCGGTTCCGTCAACGTCCAGGCAAAAACCGCCGAGTGGTATCGTTCGCAGCTAACTGCCGAAGAGCTGGCACTCGCAACTGAAAAGAACACGGACGGTACGCCGAAGAAGACTGCGGCCGGACATCCGATTCTCAATTACGACGCTGTTTATCCCGAAGGACATCCACGCGCCGGTCAACCAGTCGTGAAGATTCTCGATGCCAACAACAACATCGTGCACACGGATCTGAACGCTGTGATCACCGGTCCAAACAAGGGCCGTTTCCCGGCGGGCACCTATCGTCCAAACGCAGTGGAGCCCGATCGCGATCAACCGTTCCGCGAGTTTACCGTCGTCTATCACGACGAAATCAAAGCCATCCAGGCATTCCCGCAGTTTGAAGATCCGGTACTTTCACACACGCTTTACAGCGTCAAAGACGGCTTTGCGATCAACTACGGCACGGGCGGTATCGGTGCCGAGATTCTCGCTAACCGTCTCGGCGTCGGCCCGATGGCCAACTGTACTGAATGTAAATATGAAGACTTCTTCCTGTCGGCGTGGGCAGTTGGCGACCCGGCGCAGATCGTCGATGTCCCTGCTAACGCTACCGACGGCAACGGCAACCTGATCAAAGGTGCAAAGGCGACGAAGGTGCTCTTCCCGGATGATCCTTCAAACGTCCACCACAGCTATCTCAACGATCACGTCAAGATGCGCGTGGTCCATGCCGGTCCGAAAGAGCACCACATTCACCACTTGCACGCGCACCAGTGGTTGAACACTCCCGACAGCGACAACTCCAGTTATCTCGACAGCCAGGCCATGGGACCAGGCTACTCGTTTACTACAGAGATCGCGCACGGCGGTTCAGGCAATCGCAACAAGACGCCGGGCGACTCGATCTTCCACTGTCACTTCTACCCGCACTTCGCACAGGGCATGTGGGAAATGTGGCGCGTTCACGACGTTTTCGAAGAAGGCACGCAGCTCGACGGCGATGGCCGTCCAGCCACCGGCGCGCGCGCTCTGCCTGACGGCGAGATCGCGAAAGGAACCCCAATCCCCGCACTCGTGCCGCTACCGACGATCGCGATGCCACCGATGCCGTCTGCCGAGTTCAAAGGTTATCCGTTCTACATTCCGGGCGTCGCCGGACACCGTCCGCCGCACCCGCCGCTCGACACGATCGACGACGGTGGTTTACCACGTCACATCATCGTTGGTGGTGAGGCCGAGAGTGTCGAAACACGTCTCGATTTCAACAAGGAAATTCTGGTAGCCGATGCGAAGGCGCTTCCCGAAACGGGAACACCTGAAGAAATCGCGGCGATGAATTTCCACGCGCAGAAGCAGGTGTCGACGTTCCGTCCTGACGGTACGGCTGCCAGCTTCGCTCTGAACGGTCTTCCGCCGAAGCCGGGTGCACCGTTTGCCGATCCATGCCGCGATGACTCAGGCAACGCCATTGGCCGTCAGCGTCTTTACAAAGGCGCCGCGATTCAGCTCGATCTGAAGTTGAACAAAGCAGGCTGGCACTTCCCGCAGTCGCGCATTCTTACGCTCTGGGGCGACGTCGCTCCGACTCTGGCGGGCACGCGCGCACCGGAGCCACTCTTCTTCCGTGCTAACACGAACGACTGTATTACGTTCCAGCACACCAACCTGACACCGCACATCTACGAGCTCGACGACTTCCAGGTGCGCACGCCCACGGACATCATGGGCCAGCACATCCACCTCGTGAAGTTTGACGTGACCTCGTCAGACGGCGCGGGTAATGGTTTCAACTACGAAGACGGCTCGTTTGCTCCGGGCGAAGTGCTAGAGCGCATTCACGCCATCAACGCCGCCGGCGGATTGCAGGCTTTCAACAGCGCGTCGAAGACGCACCTTGAAGCCAAGCCGCACCCGTTCTTTGGAACACTCGGCGCACAAACAACCGTGCAGCGCTGGTTCGCTGACCCGACGTTGAATCTCGCGGGCAAGGATCGCACGCTCGGCACGGTCTTCTCGCACGATCACTTTGGACCTTCGACGCACCAGCAGGCCGGTCTCTATTCCGGTCTCGTGACGGAGCCTGAAGGTTCGATCTGGAAACACAACGAAACCGGCGAAGTGCTCGGCGGACGTTTCGACGGCGGTCCAACGACGTGGCAAGCGGTCATTCAAACGCAGAACGTTGCGGACAGCTATCGTGAGTTCCTGCTCGAGTTTGCCGATTACACGCTCGCTTACAAAGCGGGTGGCGGTGTGAACAGTGCCGGACATCCGATTCCTGATCCGGCGAATGCTATCAACCCGCCGGCAAGAGAAGAGGCTGCACTTCCAATCAACATCAAGAAAGCTGATGAGTGTCCGGGTGGTGTGCCGCTTCCGTGTCCTGAAGCAGTTTCGGCTGCCGATCCGGGCACGATGACGGTTAACTATCGTAACGAGCCTGTCGCACTGCGCGTGCAGAACCCGTCCAACAATCAGCAAGCTGCGGGTGACGCAGGCGATCTGTCGAACGTGTATCGTTCAGATGTCACGCGCGCCAACGCTGATCTCAACGTTCAACCTAATTTCTATCCGAACCTGACGGGCGGTCTTCAGGGTGGCGATCCGTTCACTCCAATGATGCGAGCGTATGAGGCTGACAAGGTGCAGGTCCGCATTCTGGTCGGTGCTCACGAGGAAAGTCACAACTTCAACATCCACGGTCAGAAGTGGCTGTACGAGCGCAGCGATCCGAATTCGGGATACCGCAATTCGCAGTCGATGGGCATCTCAGAGCACTTCGAGTTCGAGCTGCCGGGTATTGCTGCGATCAAGGGTGGCGTCCCCTTCGTAGATTACCTCTATCAGCCGGGTGGCTCAGTGGATAACCAGTGGAACGGCACCTGGGGCCTATTGCGCGCTTATCGCGGCGCGGAAGGTCTTCAACCCGATCTGCAATTGCTGCCGAACAACCCGACCGGCACCGGAAAAGCTGCCACTAACAGGAAAGAATTCAACGGTACGTGTCCCGCCGCCGCACCAAGTCGCAAGTTCAGCGTGACTGCTGTCGCTGCGAAGGATGCGTTACCGGGTGGCACGCTCGTTTACAACAACCGCAATAACCAGGGCGGCATCCTGCACGATCCGACGGCGATTATGTATGTTCGTACAAACGACATCGACGCCGGGACCGGCAAACTCAAGGCCGGCGTACCGGTTGAGCCGCTCGTACTCAGGGCCAATGCAGGCGACTGCATCGAGGTCACCTTGTTCAATAAACTGCCGGTTGACGTGCCCGATCTGCCTGGCTGGAACACGGTGCCGATGATCGTCGAAGGTTTCAACGCAAACCAGGTGAAGCCGTCCAATCAGGTCGGACTGCACCCGCAGCTTGTTGCCTACGACGTGGTGTCGAGTGACGGCGCCAACGTCGGCTTCAACGTAGTGGGTAACCCCGAAAGTTACACTCCCGATGGACGTCAAACTGCGAAGCCGGGCGAGTCCGTCAAGTACAAGTGGTACGCGGGCGACATTCGCATGAACGGCACGATGAAGGTTGCCACGCCGATTGAGTTTGGTGCGACCAACCTCATCTCGTCAGATCCGATCAAGCACTCGAACAAGGGCGCGATCGGTTCGCTCATCATCGAGCCGCAAGGTGCGACCTGGATTGAAGATGCAAACTCGCGCGCGCAGGCGACCGTCAGCAAGGCCGACGGCACCTCGTTCCGCGAATTCGTTCTCCAGTTCCAGACTGACGTCAACCTGCGTCGCGGCGATCTGCAAGGTGATGCCGCCGCAGTGCCGAACGTAGCAAGGGAAGAGGATCCGGAAGACTCCGGTCAGAAGGCCCTCAACTATCGCACGGAGCCGATGTGGAAGCGTTTGGGCTACGAGCCCGACCTGCCGCTCGAGCAAACTCGTGCATTCGACTACACCAACTCGCTGTCAAACGCACAGGTTGGCGGCGACCCTGTAACTCCTGTGTTCACGGCCAAAGCCGGAACGCCTGTTCGCTTCCGCGTGCTCAATTCAAACGGCCACGCGCGCAACAACGTGTTCCAGGTTCACGGTCACATCTGGCAACAGGAGCCTTACATCAACAACTCGACCCAGATTGGCAACAATCCTCTCTCGGAGTGGAAAGGCGCCCAGCAGGGTCACGGCGCGTCGAATCACATGGACGCTGTTCCAGTGAACGGCGCTGGTGGTGCGCGTCGCGTGACGGGTGATTACCTGTACCGCACGCAGTCGTCCTTCCAGTTCGACAACGGACTGTGGGGCATCTTCCGCGTAACGCAGTAGAGCGGCTAGCCACGGATGGCACAGAGACCCAATCTGTGCCATCCGTGCTGCTAAGTGTTCCGCCACGGAACACACTTTTAACTGCGGATCGGAAGAAATGGATGTAATCGAAAAAGGCACGGTCCTTGCTAAAAGGCAGTACCCGATTAAATCCAAAAAGGAAGCTATGAAAATCAAGATGAAGAAAATCTCGTTCGCCGCTATTTTTTGCGCACTTGCCTTGTTCGTCGCTGCTCCGCTGGTCCACGCTACAACGGTCAGCGAAGTGCAGTCCATGATCACTCAGCTCAAAGGTAAAGTGCAGATCATCTCTATCTCCGGCAAGAACGCCGAAATAAAAGATCGCCCCGGTCTATTAGGTCAGCTCGACGGTGTGGCGTTGACGCTCGATCAAGGCAAGTTCTGCAACTCGGTCACGAAGGTCAGAGACTTCCAGAAAAAAGTCAACGACATGATCTCTGCGGGCAAACTCAATCAGGATCCGGCTCTTGGTCCAACCGGATCTGAGCTCATCGCTGACGGGGACGCCATCATCGCGGCTCTCAAAGAACTCGCCGTGCAGAGCACAGGCATGCCCTGCAGCAATTAAGCCTTCACGCGCTTAACAATTTTCATTCGTTCGCTGCGGCGACTGGTCTGTTGATCAGATCCAGGCCAGTCGCTCAGTGAACGTGTGTCACCAGTGATGAAAAACTCTCGCTTTCCCGAAGAGCAAACAAGATGAAGAACATAGTCGACTCGATTCCTCCAACGCTGAAACCAACGTACCAGACCACCGACCTGACGCTAACCAGTTTTCTCCGCTGCAAGGGCTTTCAGATCGAAAGCATCAAGCAGAATAACGGTCGCACGCTTTTCATATTTCAGGAGTCGCCGGAACTGCGCAGCGCGATTCTCGACTTCGCCAACGATGCCGTCGTCGCTGTCCGATCGTTCTGCAGCACGATGCGCGATCTGAAAGCGATTACACGTTAGGTTTGAACTTTGAATCTATAAAAATTATGAAGTCATCAAATCCTCTACTCCCCTTGTTGCTCGTGCTGTTTGCGACTGCGAACATCACGTTGGGCCAGGAAAAAAACGCTCGGCAGAAGATCGAGCGCGAAGGTGTTGAGATCGAGTTCACCATCGAGCCGATTAAGGAACCGGGCAAGTCCTCGGAAGTGATGGAGGCGAAAGAAGCCATCGTTCGCTTCAAGATCAACGACAAGACAACGAAGACGCCGCTCTCCGGAGTGAAACCCGCAGTGTGGTTAACACAACGAGGAACGAGCGAGACCGATGAGAAGCTGTGCCGCGAAAAGGTGCAATCGTTTCTTCAGGGGAGTCTTCGTTCGCGTCCCGATGTCGACCTGAATGCCTACTACCTGCTCGCGCTCAATGAAGAAGCCAACATCTCGGTCATCGATCCGCTGCTTGGTTTTGGCACGAGCAAGCTCCTGACGCTTGTGATGCTGAAGAGTCCGGGTGAAGACTGGGCGCAGAAGACCAGCGACTCGAAGCTCTTCGTCAGCATGCCGCTCGTTAACCAGGTTGCCGTAGTCGATACACGCACGTGGAAAGTTGTCGCGAATATCGACACCGGCATGAAGCCGTCGCGCGTGCGTTTGCAGCCCGACGAGAGATACCTCTGGGTCGGTAACGATGCGGCTGCGCCCGGCAAAGCGAGTGGAGTGACAGTGATCGATACCACCACGTCGAAAGTGGTGGCCCAACTCGAAACGGGAAACGGACATCACGAGCTTGACTTCAGCAGTGACAACCGGTTTGCATTCATCACCAACGAGCAGGACGGCACGCTTTCGGTTATCGACATTCAGAAACTCGCCAAAGTCAAAGATCTCAAAACCGGCGCGCCGGCTTCCTCGATTGCTTTTTCGACGATCGGCAACGCGCTTTACGTCGTGAACGAAACGGAGGGAAGTATCGCCGTTGTCGATACACGCAGCCAGCAGATCGCAACGCGTATTCAAACGAAGCCGGGCATCACGAGCGTGCGCTTCGCGCCCGGTGGTCGCTGGGGCTTTGTGCCGAATCGGAAAGAGAACGTCGTTTACGTTTTCGACGCTTCAACGAATCGTCTCGCGCACACGATCGTGGTCGACAAAGGACCGGATCAGGTCGCGTTCACAGAGGCATTTGCTTACCTGCGATCAACTGGTTCGACTGAAGTCAGCATGGTCCGTCTGAGCACGTTGACGGGCCAGCCCGACGTCACCAGGTTTCCTGGTGGACAGACTGCGCCTGCGGAAGCATCAATTGCCGCAAGTCCTGCTGACATCATCGTGCCCGCGCCGGAAGGAAACTCCGTGCTCGTCGCGAACCCTGCCGATCGGACCATCTATTACTACTCGGAAGGCATGGCTGCTCCGATGGGTAGTTTTCAAAACTACCGCCGCAAACCTCGCGCGCTGCTGGTGATCGATCGATCGCTGCGCGAAACCAGCGCGGGCGTTTATTCCACGACGACCAGGTTGCCGAAGAGCGGCATCTACGATGTCGCGTTCCTGCTCGACTCGCCGCGAGTCACACATTGCTTCAATGCCGAAGCAAAGCCGAATCCGGACGTGCCGCGTGAAAAACAGATCGCGGTGCAGATCGAATACCTCGATAAGGACAAGCAACTGCGCGTCGGTGAAAACTACAAGCTCCGCTTCAAGCTGGTCGATCCTGCGACGGCGAAAGCGAAGAGCGATCTGAAGGACGTGCGTGTGCTGACGTTGCTGTCGTCGGGAACGTGGCAGAAGCGTGACTTCGCTCGGTCCGTCGGCGATGGCGTTTACGAGCTCGACGTGAAAGTTCCGCAGACGGGCTTGTACTTCGTGTTCGTGGAAAGCAGATCGCAGGGAGTGGCTTTCCGTCAACTGCCTTACCTGACATTGCAATCGTTGTAGGGGTGGCCCTCCGTGGCCACCCCAGCGTTGAAAGGGTTCGCCCGTGGAATTCCACGCTGGGGCGGCCACGGAGGGCCGCCCCTACAAAACGTTCGAGGGCGTAAAGAAGGACTAACTATGAATCTGAAAATCAGTGCAACTGTAACTCTCGTCCTGCTTGTTTGCTCGCTCGCTCTTATTCCAGTTCACGCGCAAAAGAAGCAAGCGGCAACTTATTCATGCCCAATGCACCCGTCGGTGCAATCGAAGTCGAAGGGCAGGTGTCTGAAGTGCGGCATGGACCTCCGTCTCGCCGAGCATGTTGAAGACAAAGCTGAGACAAGCCCTGTATCGCACGATGTAAGCAGCACGAAGATCAACATTCCGGATATCGAGCTGCTCGATCAGAACGGACGGAAGATTCGTTTCTACACAGATCTGGTCAAAGGCCGGACAGTCGCGATCAATTTCATCTTTACCACCTGCACGACGATCTGCCCGCCGCTCGGTGCAACCTTCGCGCGCGTGCAAAAAGAACTCGGTGAGAAAGCCGGACGCGACGTGCACTTCATTTCCATCAGCGTCGATCCGGCGACCGACACTCCTGAACGTCTCAAGGCGTGGGGAGAAAAGTTTCACGCCGGTGCGGGTTGGACCTTCGTCACGGGAAACAAACCGGCGGTCGACGAACTGCTGCGTGGTCTCGGCGCATCGTCGGCGCGCCGCGAAGATCATTCACCGACCGTGCTCATCGGCAACGACGCGCACGGCATCTGGACGCGCAGCTATGGTCTCGCGAAGACCACACAGTTAGTGCAAATCATCAACGACACCATCGCCGGCAAGAGTGCGACAACGACCGCGGAGGTATCAAAGTAAATGACACGACAAGTTTTCATCATGTTGATATTGGTAGTTGCCGTCGTGATGACGTGCAACGGCATGGCCCGGGCGCAGGCTGGGGGGCAAGCGCCGGGCCAGGTTTCCAAGCCGCAGGGTAAGCCTGCGGCACCACCGGCGCCGCACGATCACTCGCACATGACGAAGACGACGAAAGAGACTTCGCCGGCGGAGAAGTACTTTACGGACGTCGAGCTGATCAATCAGGACGGTAAGAAAGTGCGTTTCTACTCGGACGTGCTGAAAGGGAAGACGGTTGTCGTCAACGCATTCTTCACGTCGTGCACGTCGGTTTGCCCACCGATGAATCGCAACATGGAGAAGATCCAGGAAGCGCTTGGCGAGCGCGTCGGGCGCGACGTGTTTCTTGTGTCGATCACGGTGGATCCGGAAGTTGACACACCCGCGCGGATGAAAGAGTACGCTCAGAAATTTCACGCCGGGAAGGGCTGGATTTTTCTGACGGGTAAAAAAGAGAACCTCGATTGGGCTTTGTACAAGCTGGGCCAATACGTCGAGCGTAAAGACGATCACAAAACGATCTTCATCATCGGCAACGAGCCGACCGGGTTGTGGAAGAAGGCATTCGGGATGGCCAACGTCGCCGAGCTTGTGCAAGTGGTGGAAAGCGTCGTCAACGACAAAGGCGACAAAGGTAGCACGCGCTAATGGACCAGAAATCACAGTTCATCGCGACTCTACATTCAAAAAGATTTGGCCCTGCCGCCCCGGCTCGGCTTCGCGCCGCGGCCGCTCGGGTTAAGAAATTATTTGGCCCCACCGCCCCGGCTCTGCCGCCGGATGTGAGGCGGGGCTCCGCCCCGCCGTCGAACTCAATTACTAGCTCGGGGCTATGCCCTCTTGGGGCTCAGCCCCAGGACCGGGGCATAGCCCCAAATATTCTTTTTAAAAAGCCGGACGGCGGGGCAGAGCCCCGCCTCACATCCGGCGGCAGAGCCGGGGCGGTGGGGCCAAATAATTTCTTAGCCCAAGCGGCGGTGGCGCCAAGCAGAGGCGGGGCGGTGGGGCCAAATAATTTCTTAGCCCGAGCGGCGGTGGCGCCGCAGTTTGTCGTGCGTGTGTTGTGTGTGGCGTTGGTGGCCACGGCTGCGTGCGTTCTTCTCGCGACTGGCTCGTTGGCCCAGCAGACGCCCGAACAACGAGCGGGCAAGGAGCGTGGGCTGTCGGCGCAGGAGCGACGCGGGAAGGCGCTCTACCTGCGAGGACAAAGCTCTTCGGGAAAAGAGATCACCGCGATGCTCGGCGATATCGACGTGCCTGCGTCAACTTTGAACTGCGCCGGCTGCCACGGCGTCCGCGGTGAAGGCAAAACTGAAGGTGGCGTGACTGCCGGAAACCTCACCTGGTCCAATCTCGTGAAGTCTTACGGCCACACGCACCCCTCCGGACGTAAGCACGGCGCGTTTGACGAAGCGCTCTTTGCGCGCTCGCTCGTCCAGGGCATCGATCCTGCGGGAAACGAGCTGGCCGTCGCGATGCCTCGTTACCGCATGTCGGCCCAAGATGCTGCCGACCTGATCGCGTATCTCAAACGCATCGAGACCGATCGCGATCCAGGTCTGACTGAAACAACGATCACAGTCGGCACCATCCTTCCGAAAGACGGCGCGTTCGCAGAGCTCGGCGCCGCGATGAAGGAAGTGCTAACGGCCTACTTCGCCAACGTCAACGAAAAAGGCGGAATCTACAACCGGCGCATCGAGTTGCAAACCATCGACGCGGGCACGACAGCCGCCGCCACCGCAGCAAACGCGAAAACGCGCGTCGCAAACGGCGAACTGTTCGCCATCGTTAGCGGCCTGAGCGCCGGCGCTGAAAAAGAACTCGCCGCAGTGACGCAGGAAGCCGAAATACCTTTTCTTGGACCACTGACACTCCTGCCGCAAACTGGTTCGCAGAACCATCGCAACCTCTTTTACCTGTTGCCCGGTGCGGGTCAACAAGCGCGCGCCCTTATCAACTTCGCCGCCAAACGACCTGAGTTGAAGAAGTCCCGACTCGCGGTCGTGTACAGCGAAAACGAACTCGCGCTCGCAGCCGTCGCCGCAGTGGAAGACGAGGCTAAAAAACTCGGCTGGACTTCCGTCACGAAAAAAACTTTCTCGCGCGAACGCTTCGATGCAACTGCGTTAACAGCAGCGTTGAAAAGCCAGAGCGTTGAATCTGTGTTCTTCGTCGGTGCAGGCGCTGAGGAGTCGGCGTTCATCAATGCCGCAGCCGCGGCGAACTGGACACCACACGTTTTCCTCCTCGGCGCACTCGCCGGGAAAGCTCTCGTCAACAATCTGCCTCTCAGTTTCAAAGACCGTGTTTTTCTCTCGTTCCCGACGGTGCCCGGTGACGTTGCACCCGCCGGGCTGGCCGAACTACGCGCCCTCGAAGAGAAGTACAAGTTTTCACCCGGCCACACGGCCTCGAAGTTGAGTGCTTTCGCTGCCGCAAAGATCTTCACCGAAGGATTGAAGCGCGCCGGAAGAGATCTGACTCGCGAAAAGCTCGTCGTAGCGCTCGAGGGACTCTACGAGTACGAAACCGGAGTAACTCCGAGCATCACCTTTGGACCAAACCGCCGCGTCGGCGCGATGGGTGCTTACGTCCTTTCGATTGATCCGGCAAAACGAGAATTCGTCTCCAGCGGCTGGATCAGTAACAACTAATCCGATTGAACAACTACCCTGAAAGATGAACGGAATATGAAAAAACTTTTATTCGCCCTTCTCATGTTTATGTTTGCCGCGCCCGTGTCTGCGCAAGTCGCCGACTGCGGGTGCGAGGACAAGCCACTTCCCGAAATACTCGGCGTGGTAAACGGAGTGAAGATCACCAAGAACGATCTGAATCCCGAAACGCGTTCCCGCGTTGAAGAGTTGCAGCGCGAGGTTATCGAGGCGCGTGCGCGCGAACTCGATATTCAGATCGATTCGATCCTGCTGGAAAGCGAAGCGAAGAAGCGCGGAGTAACGCCTTCGCAAGTGATCAAAGACGACGTTATCGCCAAGGTCCAGACGCCGACCGAAGCAGAGGCCCAGGCGTTTTACGAAAAGAACAAGGCCCAACTCAAAGGTGAGTTCAAGGATGCGAAAGACAACATCATTGAATACCTCCGCTACCAGCGCCAGCAGGAAGAGGCCGGAAAGCTGGCCCAACGCCTGCGTGCAGCAGCGCAAGTGAAGGTTATCGCCAAAGCAACGGCGCCTCCTGCCACCAGCGCAGATCGCGCACGCGTCCTCGCGACCGTCAACACAAAACAGATCACAGCCGGCGACATCGAAGACAGCTTGCGCCCGTTGATCTTCAATGTTCAGCAGGAGGTCTACACGCTGCGTAAGCAGGACCTCGAACTCAAAATCAACGACACCCTCCTTTCGCAGGAAGCACAGAAGAAAGGCATCACCACCCGCGCGCTGCTCGAAGCCGAGGTGAACGCAAAACTCACGCGTGTGACCGAAGCACAGGCCCAGGCGTTTTATAACGAAAACAAAGATCGGATCAGCGGCGACTTCACACAAACGAAAGCGCAGATAATTCAGTACCTCGAAGAAGGAAAGGAACGCGAAGCGACTCTCGCATTCGCCGAGCAGTTACGCCGCGCGTCGAAGATCGAGATCAATATCACCGCTCCCGAGTCGCCTGCATTCTCGATCGCGACAGACGATCAACCGGTGAAGGGAAATCCGAAAGCCGTCGTGACGATCGTCGAGTTTACCGACTTTGAATGCCCGAGTTGCGCGCGCCAGCATCCGGTGCTCGAGCGGATCGTGAGTGAGTTTGGCGATCGATTGCGCCTCGTCGTGCGCGACTTCCCGCTTTCGCAGCACGCGAATGCACGCAAGGCTGCTGAAGCTGCTGAGGCCGCGCGTGAGCAGGGTAAGTACTGGGAATACGCTGCTTTACTTTTCCGAAACCAGTCTGCACTCGGAGTCGACAAACTGAAGCAGTATGCGACTGAGCTCGGTCTGGACCGTGCGAAGTTTGACGCGTCGCTTGATAGCGGCAAGTTTGCTGAGAAGATTCAGCGCGACCTGGTAGACGGGCGTAAGCTGGGCATTAACGGCACGCCGACACTTTACATCAACGGCAAGCGCGTCTCAGACAATTCGTATGAGAGTCTGAAATCCGCCATCGAGGCAGTTTTGAAAACAGAATAAAAATTGCCGCGGATGAACGCAGATGAACGCTGATCTGCGTTCATTCGCGTTCATCCGCGGCTTAACGATTAGTTCGCAGCCGTCGTCGAGACGGAATTACTTGCGAAGTTCGGCACCCACACTTTCGATCCGCCAAACGCTATCGAAAACGGACCCTTGCCGGTTGCATAAGTAGCAACCACGGTCCCACTCGACGGACTGACTTTCACGACAGTGCTGTCGCCGTTGTTAACTACCCACAAACTCGTTCCATCAAAAGCGATTCCTGAAGCTCCATCGCCGACTGTGAATTCACCGAGATTGAATCCATCAACCGCGCGAAGCTTAGTCACGCTCTTGCTGAAGTAGTTTGTTACCCAGACGTTTTCGCCTTCAGCAGCGACTCCGAATGGACCTCTGCCTACAGCGTAAGTACCCAACACAGCACCGGCCAGGCTCAACCGCGTAACCGAGTTGCTGAAGTTATTAGCTACCCAGATGCTGTTTGCAGCGAACGCCAAACCGATCGGGCGCTTGCCCACGGCGAAAGTACCGAGAATGGAACCCTTGGTACTCAGCTTCGTTACGGTGTTGCTGTGACGGTTCGCGATCCAGAGATTCGTGCCGTCAAATGCCAGCCCACCCGGGCCGTCCGTAACGCTGATAGTGGCTGCGATCGCTCCTGTTGAAGGCGTCACTTTCGTGATCGTATTGCTCAACAAATTCGCCACCCAGACAAATCCACCAGCATAGAGCACGGCAACTGGTCGTTTACCAACGGTGAACGTGCCGGCGACTGCGCCATCGCTGACTCTGATTCGAGTAATCGAGTTGTTGAACTGCGTAGCTACCCAAACGTACGTGCCGTCAAACGTTATCGCTTCAGGGCCCGCTGTGCTGCTCGGCGCCGGCGCAGTCATAGATTCGCCGCCGTCAAGCGTCATACCACCGATACTCATCGTCTGTGCGCCCCCGCCGCCACCGCTGCCACTGCTGAGCGGGATTTCGGTCATCGCCGTTTGCGCGTTGATTACACCCGGCATCGTCACTGCTACTGCCAACAACAATGCCAGATTAAATACTCTCCACTTTAGCAGAGTCATTTGCCACCTCCATTCACTTTCGCCTTTTGGTTCTTGGGCCAATCAACCCAGCTAAGCGTTTCTGCAATCCAGTCCGGCGCCGATCTTCCCGGGCAGCCGCCCCATCGCTCAAGTGGTTCGTTGCCATACTTAAGCACCCCGATGTGATTACTAACGTCTTTATCAACTTGCGGATCGGGATCGACATATCCGAGTTTGCGCCGAATGGTTTCCATGTCCTCTACTGATCCGGTGAGAAACAACCAGCCCGGCTTCACCTTGTGCATCTCTGCATAGTGTTTCAGGGCTTTAACGTTGTCCTCCTTCGGCTTGAGCGTGAACGAGTACATGAAGATATCTTTGCCGACGCGGTCGCCGAGTATCTGTTGCAACTTCACCAGGTTCCTGGTGATGGGCGAGCAGATGCCCTGGCATTGCGCGTAGAACATGTTGAAGATCACGATCTTGTCTTTGACGAGATCGTCGTAGAACTTCAACTTACGTCCATCGTGAGCAGTCAAAACGAGATTCGGAAAATATCGTTGCCGGATTCTCTCACGTGAAGATATCTGTTCGAACTTCGGCTTTGATTCGAGCGCTTGCGCTCCAGCGAGCAACGGCGCAGCAAATGGTGCTGCCGCAAGCGTTGCCACCAAACCTCTGCGTTTCAAGTCCGTCATAAGAAATCCTTTCTTCAGGTTGCATCAATCCATGTTTGCCCGCGCACTCAGCACGCGCGCGGGAAGGCCCAACAACGACTCAGGGATTTGTCCTGTTGTCGCCGACGTCGTTTATTTCGCCCAGCACCATCATCGCGTGGTCTTCGTGGACCACGTTATGGCAGTGCAACGGGATCCTGCCGATGAAGTCGCGGAAGCGGAAATAAACGACTGCCTCCATGTTGTGCTCCAACCTGAAAACGTCTTTTCGACCCTTGGTAATCAATCCGGTCGCAGCAGGCGCGTTTCCGTTGATCGAAAGAGTTTGGAACTCTTCGAAGTGCATGTGGATCGGATGCTGCCACCCGCCGGAGTTGTTCTGGAAGATCCACTTCTCCACCGAGTTCCGTTTGATCTGGAACCGCGGCGGCCGGTCGCAACCGCCGACAAGCTGGCCGTTGACCTGCCATTCACCATTGCCGCGCTCGAACCGGAAGGTACGAGTGATACGTGGTGCTTCGTTGGTGTCCGGAAATCCGTAGAAGTAAACGCCCGCGGGAATGTTTGCAGGGTTCACGCTGTTGTCAGCCACTTGCGGTCCATCGACGACGATCTTCAGGATCTTGTCTCCCTGACCGGCGCCTAACACATCTCCGGTAGGACCACGACCGTCGTGTTGTTCCAAACGATTCTCGAGGTAGAAAGTCTTGCCCGCATCGTTGGTGAAATCGACGATCACGTCCACGCGCTCGGCCACTGAGAAACGAGAACTGGTTACCTGCACCGGACGCTCCAACAAGTTGCCGTCATTGGAAATCTGCCAGAACGATTTGGTGGTGTTGTTTGGTCCAAGGATAAACATCTGGTAGAAGCGCGATGGACCAGTGTTCAGCCAGCGGAAGCGATAGCGCCGCGGGCTCACGTGCAACACCGGATTGATCTTGCCGTTCACGAGGAACTTGTCGCCCAGAATTCCGTCTGTATTGAACAGATCGAATTTCAGCAGTCCGGTGCGGTCGTCGAACACTTTGTCGTTGAACACCATGTAAATGTCGAAACTGGTAAGCGGGTTTTGCCCGTCGCCAAAGCTCGGCAATCTGAATCCGGTGTTTTCGTTACCGGTATCGCGTTCGTTAAACAGAATGTAAGCACCGGCGAGACCTTTGTAAGTGTTCTCCGCGGTGTGATCGATCCGGTGATCGTGATACCACAGGGTGTGCATCGCCTCGCGAATGTCGCCGCCCTGCGCCTGGTGTGTTGAAAGAACGCCGGCATACACGTTTGGATAGTGATGATCGTAAAACTGTCCGCGTTCCATGAAGAAACAGGGGAACCCATCGCTCTCCAGCGGTGTGTGACCGTTGTGCAAGTGGGTGGTGACGGATGGAAGACCAAAACCGCCATTGGTTGACGGTAGATTGTTGCGCAGTCTCAACAACACCGAACCATCCTGAGGTCTCCCGAGAACGCCGTAGCGTTCGACGATTAGTGGACCAGGGGTGGTGCCGTTGAAGCCCCAGATTGTTTGCGGGGGAAGCTCGCCGGCTGGTGCCATCAACACTGTCCCTTCCTGTTGCGTCATTTCATAGAAACGTTGGGGCGGGAACAGTTGAAATGCCTGGTGACGCTCAGTTCGAGCTTCGCCCAACAGCGGCTGCGGATCCGCCGTTGGCGCCGGATTCAGCGACGGCACCGGCTGCAACACCGGCAGTCTCGGCATCAGTTCCTGAAACGGCGTGGTTGGAGGGCTGTTTGGTTCATCGTCGTCGAACGCGCCTCTCGTGTTAAGCGGACGTGCGCTCAAACCTTTTTTCGGGATCAGCATCCCGGCGCTGGTAAGCAGTCCCATCTTGAGCAGGTCGCGCCGTTTGAATCCGGCTGCGATCAGCTCGCGACGATTGTCTGCTGCTATCTGCTTTTCCTTCTCTTTTCTTAAGTTCCTTTTGGAGATGTACGCCATCGGTAAAACTCCTCCTATTGAGAGCGTAGATAGATACGGGCCCAGCTCTCGTTTGCTCATGTTGACGTGTTGAGAATTTCCGACACTTCTCCCTTGATCGGAAACACTCGCTACAGTGGTTCGTAGTTTTCGACACAACTCTGCCGGGAGAGCTTTCGCGTCTCACGAGCGTGGTCGAAGATAGTGTGAAGTAAACCTATATAAGTAAGTGTCAGGACTTACTTACAGGCTGTCGGCGGAGTTAAGTGAGAGTTGTCCACCAACTCGAATAGTAAACGGCTCAGCACTCTTACTATGAGTGGAAGCAAAATCGCCGAGGTCTGGTTGGGGGGATAACACGAACCTCTGGACTCATGCGAAGCGCGCGCAATGTATGATCCCTCACGAACGAAAGTCAAGTGAAAAGTGAATCCATATGGTCCACTTTGCGCGAAGAAATTTTTATGTATTTTTTAGTCGAGTACCCGCACTGTTGTCCTAATACAGAAGGCGCAGATCTCGCGGATTTTCGGCGCAAAATGCTCGAAAAAGTATATTGCCCGCGACCTTCGCTTCTCGTATATTGACTGCGCAACCTACAAGACCGGCTGCATTAAATCCCCCCAACCCGACATCACTTAGTAGGCATTCCATCTCGTGATCGAACGTGCTCTGGGAGGAGCGTCATGATTTTCCAAAACAACATTTCATCTGTTCGTGTCATTCGTTTTGTAGTTCTGTTTTCGGTTGCAATCTTCTTTTATCAAATCACTGCGTCTACTCAACAATCTGCCACTTTCATAAGGACCGACTACCCCGCGCTCGGAAACAATCACATAGTCGCCGACTTCAACGCCGACGGCATACCGGATCTCGCAGG
>DASTQB010000256.1:0-11687 GCA_035761985.1 Pyrinomonadaceae bacterium | reverse complement strand
ATCACGGACCTGAGGCTGAGAAAACTAGCCGGTAATTCGTAGTCGGTTGTCTGGTAAACTGGGACCACATAAATGAGCACCATCTCTACCCACATACTCGACACGTCAAGAGGGACACCGGCGAGCGGCGTGGCCGTGTCGCTCGAGATGCAGAACACTGACGAATCGTGGACTGAGTTGAGCCATGCATGGACCGACGCCGACGGGCGTGTGAAGCCGTTCTTCCTGGTGGACCGGCCGGTGTCGGTTGGCACGTATCGCCTGGTGTTTGATACCGAGCCGTATTTCTCGTCGCTGAGCGCCGGCTGCTTTTATCCACAGGTCAGCGTAGTTTTCAACGTCGACGACGGGTCGCAGCATTATCATGTTCCACTTCTGATCAGTCCTTACGGGTATTCGACGTACCGGGGCAGTTAGGGCTTTCGCCCGCTGTACGCGGGCTCTCGATCCACTTTCAACGGCGATCCTGGGGCTCACGCCCCAGGCTTTATGCTAGCGCCTGCTTCGCAGGCTAAAAACCTGCAAATAGATGACTCTCGATCCAACCCTCAGCGAATGGCTAAACCTGCTGTTTCGCTGGATACACGTGTTTGCCGGCATCATGTGGGTCGGCACCACTTACTACTTCACATGGCTCGACGCGCGTCTCACCGAAGAAGAAAAGGCCGCGCTCAACACCGGCGTCACGCCGGAAGTGTGGATGGTCCATAGCGGCGGATTCTACGTTGTCGAACGACGCAAGGTCCCCGATCTCGTTTCGCGCACGCTGCACTGGTTTCGCTGGGAGGCGGCGACCACGTGGCTCAGCGGGTTCGCGTTGCTGATCCTCATTTACTACCTCGGCGGTGGCGCGTTGATCGATCGCGACGTTTACGACATCAGTTTGGGCGCCGCTGTCGGCATCGGGCTCGGAGTAATTCTCGCCTGCGGTTTTGTTTACGACGTGCTGATGCAGACGCCGTTGGGCCGGAATGAAAAGGCGTTTGCCGTCGTCGCTTACGTTCTGATCGTAGCGGTGGCGTATGGACTCACACGAGTGTTCAGCGCGCGAGCGGCTTACATTCACGTTGGCGCGATCTTCGGCACGATCATGGCGGCGAACGTCTGGATGCACATCCTGCCCGCGCAGAAACGCATGATCAAAGCACTCAACGAAGGCCGCAAACCCGACGAGCGACTCTCAGCACAAGCCAAGCTGCGATCGAAACAGAATACTTTCATGGCAGTGCCCGTGGTCTTTCTCATGATCAGCAATCATTATCCGGGTGCGACTTACGGCGATCGTTACAACTGGGTGATTCTCTCGATCATGGTGCTGCTGGGCTGGATCGCCGCGAAATTCATTCGACGAGCCTAACGACGTGCCGCGCACAAGTTACCCCGATAAAATCGCCCAGCTCGATGAGCTGAAGAATCAGTTCGCTCCCGACACAGCGCCTCGTCTTGAGCGAACACTCGATCAACTATCACGCAAAAATCTCGACGACACGGATTCGCTATTTCGCTATCACGAGATACTTCTCTTCCTCCGCGCGTATCCTCAAAGCGCCTCCATCGTACGACTCGCTGAAAAAGAACTGCGTCGGTTTCCGGAACGAATCGAACGGTTGCGCGAACTGGAAGTCGATCTCGCGCCGCTTCAACATCCGGACGTTTCCGGTATCGCCGGAACGTCAGTCACTGACAACTTCAGCTTCCTGATCGTTCGGTGGCTTTTGCAACAACACGCTTCCGAACTCGCTATCGAATGGGACTGGTTTGAAAACGAGAACGCGCTGGCCCGCGTGTGGCCCAGGTTAATGCCCCTGCTTGAAGAAGACGCCTTCGTGGAGGCCAACGTTCCCTACCGCGAGTGGTTGCGGGCTGCTCGCAGAGGCCGCAGCGAAATTGCATGGCTGATTGAAGCTATCGACGCGTTGCCGCGATCCGACGACGACAAAACCGAGCTCTACGATTCGCAGCAGCTTTACGTGCGCTGGACCCCGCGCTTCGCCGCCACACGCACCGGCATGCGCCTGAAGAAAAGCAGAGTTTTTTACCATCGTGAGCCGTTGATTCCCCGCCGCGACGTCGATCTTGCTAAGGAGCTGGCCCAACCGTCACCGCCTTTGAGAAAGCTATCGCTCACGGAAGGTGAACTAGTGCTCGACATGGCGCGTGAAGCGTCGACGATCCGTTATCGCGAGCTCTACGGTTTCACGCATGGTGATCCGGAGCACGTCTATCACGCAGAGTTGGGCCGCGGTGTGGAGATTTTTCTGTTTGGGCTTCCAGCTGAAAGGCGTCTGCCACTGCGCGCGTGCCACGCCCTCACGATCTACAAGAACGGCGTTCCGATCGGTTACTTCGAAGGCCTCTCACTCTTCGAACGCATGGAGACGGGATTCAACCTGTATTACACATTTCGAGAAGGTGAGACCGCATGGCTCTACGCGCGAATACTCAACGTGTTGCA
The DNA here is from genome assembly GCA_035761985.1 of Pyrinomonadaceae bacterium. Taxonomy (GTDB): domain Bacteria; phylum Acidobacteriota; class Blastocatellia; order Pyrinomonadales; family Pyrinomonadaceae; genus PSRF01. Next base: position 9,232 of record DASTQB010000256.1, on the reverse strand, counting down.
TCACTTCACGGGCGTCACGGCTTTCTCGCTTGACCCGTACCAGATCGGACACGAGAACGAGGAAGGCATCGCGTCGGGCGCGTTCTGGTTTTACCGTAAGCTTGGATTTCGACCCACGCAAAAAGACGCACTGCAACTGGCGTTGAAAGAAGAAGCGAAGCTCGCAACGCGCAAGGGATACCGAACGCCGGCGGCCACGCTGCGAAAGTTGGCGAAGAGCCCGATGATCTTTGAGTTGGACCAGCAGCGAAAGGGCGACTGGGACGGGTTTCACGTTCGGAACATCGGGTTCAAGATGCAGAGAGATAGTGTGTTGTCGTCGTTGATTCCTGAAGAGATCGCGCAGGGAAAGAAAGGCGCCGAGGAAGTCGGGTATTTGAGGTTGATGCAGAAAAATCCTCGGTTGCGTGAGGCGATCCTAAAACTGGGCCGCGGATTTACGCGGATGAACACTGATTGATCTGGTGTTCGAGGATTTTGGATTCGGCGAAGTTGTCGAGCATAGCGAAGTAAGAGGCTTTGCGATCAAGAGCATCGGCCGGGATAAGGCCGACGATCTCCGCGCTCAAAATCTCCACGCGTAGAAGATCGGCTTCGCGGCGCACAGCGTCGTATGCGGCCGTCATTCCGGTCACTTCATAATTCACCAGATTCATCGACACCTGGACCAAGTTGCGCGAGTGGAGTCGAAAGCCGAGTGCTTTCAGAAACGGTAGACCGCCATTGCGCGCGCGGATCTTTCGAGCGATCTGCCGCGCCACTGCGAGGTCGCTGCTCTGAAGAATCACGTTGAAAGCGATCAGGATTGGACGAGCGCCGATCGCGATCGCGCCCGCGGAATCGTGAACCTGCGGCAGGCCGGCGTCAGGCGCGCGTTCGGGATTGATCACGATCTGCTCGCGGAGGAGTTCGAGCGCTCCGCGACGCACGTCTTCGAGGTTCACTCGCTCCGGTCGCAGGGCTGCGTGTTCGTAGTAATAAACCGGGATCGAAAGCTCACGCGCGATGATTTCTCCGGCTTCGTGAGCGATTCGCACGCAGTCGTCCATGGTCACGCCGCTGATCGGAACAAACGGCAGAACGTCTGTCGCGCCAAGCCGCGGGTGCTCGCCGTGATGCGCGCGCATGTCGATGAGATCGGCGGCCCGTCTCACGGCGTTCACCGCCGCCCGCACAACCTTCTCCGGCGACGCAACAAACGTGATCACCGAGCGGTTGTGATCGGGATCGATATGCGTGTCGAGCACGCACGCGGTTTCGACGGCCGCGATCGCATCCGCAATCAACCGGACCGTCTCGGGGCGCCGCCCCTCGCTAAAATTCGGAACACATTCAACTAAGCGCATAGATAATTGCGGAAATAATATCCTGTAACCTGCGTGAATCATGTAATCTTGTTGTTGTGCCGACCGACCGGTTCATAAACCAGCGCAAAAATAACTGGCAGCGCCTGGAGGATCTGCTCCAGTTGCTCGACACCGCTTCGCTGCGCCGCCTGCGACGCGAAGAAGTGCGCGAACTGGGTCGCATCTATCGTCGCACGGCCTCGGATCTTGCCATCGCGCGCGCCGAATCACGCGATCCGCGCCTGGTCAACTATCTCAACAGTCTCGTGATTCGTGCGCATGGGCGCATCTATCGCGCAGACGCGCAGGGCGGCAAAAAGATCCGCCGCTACTTTACTCACGAGCTCCCGCAAACTTTTCGCCGCACCTGGCGCTACACGTTCGCGTCGTTCATGGTTTTCGCAGTCTTCGCCGTCATCGGGTTTATCGGCACCCGTTACGATCCCGAGTTCTCCGAGCTCGTCGGCGTCAACCCGGCGTTTCGAGAGATCTTTATCGAAACGAAAACGCCGTGGTGGGAACGACTCAACGAGTCGAACCAGGAAGGCGCGAGCAATATCATGACCCACAACATACAGGTCACGATCTACACGTTTGCCTTCGGCGCACTTTGCGGTATCGGCACGCTTTTCTATCTTGCTTTCAACGGTGCCAACATCGCTTCCGTAGTCGCGCTCACTTACCGCGCGGGCTTCGGCAACGATCTCGTGACGTTCATGGTTGCGCACGGCGTGGTCGAACTCTCGTGCATCTTCATCGCGGGAGGCGCGGGGCTGCTGATCGGCAGCGCGATACTCATGCCCGGCGATCTTACGCGCGGAGACGCGCTCCGCACACGCGGCATGGAAGCTGTTCGGCTGATGATGGGAGTTGCGCTCCTGCTGGTGATGACCGGCATCATCGAAGGCTTTATTTCGCCGCAGCCAATCGATCCGCGAATCAAGTACAGCATCGGCGCGATCACCGGAGTCGCGCTTTATTCCTACCTGCTCCTCGCCGGCCAGGAGCGACAAACTTCAAAGTAGCCCGCGTTCCTTAACCCGCAAATAAGTTTCCAACAACGCCGGCGCGAGCGCGGCCGCAGTAACGTCGAGCGCAAGACCACCGATCGATTCAACCATACGCAACGCCGCTTCGCGGTGATGAATGATCTCTTCGGCGACCGACTGAGTAAACACATCACGAACCGATTGCGGAGTTTCACGAACCACTGCTTTCAAGTCTCTGTCGGCGATCGTAACGACGAGCGGCAAGTGACGCGGACGCAGGATGTGAAGTGAAGTCAACAACTCTTTCGAACCTTCTTCATCCACGAGATCGGTCAGCAGGACAACGAGGGCGCGGCGTTTACTATTTGCGGCGATGAACTCGAACGCGTGTGGATAAGAAGGCTCGATCATTTCCGGCTCAACTGCATACAGTGCTTCGAGCGCAGCTTCGATGTGATCGCGCCCGCGACTCGGCGGCAAATAGCTCTTGATTCGACGTCCGAAAACTACGAGCCCGGCATTGTCGCCCGCACGGCCTGCGGCTGAGAAGAGCGAGAGGGTTGCGTGAACGGCAGAATCGAGTTTTGTTTCCTGTTCGATGCGCGCGGTCATCAGGCGTCCGGCGTCGAGTGCGATCAGGATCGTTTGATCTCGCTCGATTTGATACTGGCGCGTGGTGAGTTTTCCGCGACGTGCAGTGGCGGTCCATGAGATGTGGCGCAGCTCGTCGCCGCGAACGTAGTCGCGCATGGATTCGAATTCGCGACCTTCGCCGCGCCAAGAAGTTTTCCGATGTGAAGAAATAACTGAACGCGCGCCGAGTGCTTTCAACTCCGCTTCGCGTGCGCGACGCATATTTGGGTAAACCTTCACGGCGGTAGGCTCCACGACGTCGAGCTGGCACCACACGAGTCTGAATCGCGATCGGAAACGCAGTGCGGTGCGGCCAAACTCGTACCTGCCGCGACGCGGTGGTCTAACGGAGTAAACCAGTGTGGCTGAAGTTTGGGCGTCGACGTCGATGCGTGCCTGGCGCATGCCGCTCAGGATCATCTGCGGTGGATACTCGTCTTTCACGATCATCGCGAACGATCGCGGTGATGCGTTTTGGATGTGAATTCTGACTTCGGTGTCGGCGCCCATGGCGAAGCGGCTGCCGAACTCACGCGAGATCGTGACGCCTTTGGGAAGCTTGCAGAACCTTGATTCAGCGACTGCTGCTGCGAGGAGAAAGATGTTGTAGGCGAGAGCCACCCAGCGCAGCCACGGGCGTTCCCACGATAGCGCGAGCGGGATAAATGCCAGGGCGACCAGGATGTAGAAGAACTTTGTAAATACAAAGCCGCCGATTTTCGCAGATGTACGCAGATCAGATTCTATCTCGGCACCTCGGCGGACTTGAGAATATCCATAATGACGGAATCAGACGTGACGCCATCGAGCTCGGCCTCGGCGCGCAACGTCAATCGATGACGAAGCACCGGCAACGCAACGTCGCGCACGTCATCAGGCGTGACGAAGTCCCGCCCACGAATCGCAGCCAGCGCTTTCGAACAGAGCAGCAACGCCACTGACGCTCTCGGACTCGCGCCGTAATGAATGAACGGGTGCGCGCGCGTGCGTCGCACAAGATCAACCGCGTAATGCTGAACACCAGGCTCCATCCGGGCCCGCGCAACCTCATGCCTGCACTGCATGATCGCAGCCGGATCGTTCAGCGGTTTTATGTCAACCTGGTCCAGGCGCTTTGAATTGAAACCTGCATCCCATCGCGCCACCACTTCGCGCTCGTGCTCTTCACCCGGATAACCCAGGATAATCTTGAGCTGGAAACGATCGAGCTGGGCCTCGGGTAGCGGATATGTGCCCTCATACTCGATCGGGTTCTCGGTTGCGAGCACAGTGAAGATCGGCGACAGCGGATACGCTTCACCGTCGATCGTAACCTGGCGTTCTTCCATCGCTTCGAGCAGCGCGGCCTGTGTTTTAGGCGGCGTGCGATTGATTTCATCGGCCAGCAGAATGTCCGTGAAAATTGGACCACGTCGCAAGTTGAAATTCGAAGTCGCGATGTTGAAGACGTTCGTGCCCGTAATGTCGGAAGGCATCAAGTCGGGCGTAAACTGAATGCGACTGAAGCTCGCGTCGATGATTCGCGAAAGCGTTTTGACGGTCAGCGTTTTCGCGGTGCCGGGCACTCCTTCGACGAGCGCGTGACCTTCGGCGAGCAAAGCGATCAGTATCTGCTCGATCGCCTCATCCTGTCCGACGATCACTTTTCGCAGTTCGGTTTGAATGTGTTCTACAGTAGAAGCAACGGTCTCATGCATTTGTTTGTCTCAACAGTTTCCTCAAATGTTTTCGGCTGCTTGCTTCACCTCGCGCGAACGCATGCGCAGGCCGAGATCTCGCTCGACCTCGCGCAGCCGTCGCACGAGATCGATCGACTGCCGCCACGTTAAAGGCGCGCCATTGATGGCTTCTTCACACTGGCGCATCAAAGTTTCCAACTTGTGTTCATCGAGATTTGAACGTGAGGCGACGCGCGCGGCAATCTCCGAACGAGGACTGTTGTAATCCATCCCCGCATATCGCGCGAGAACGCGACGCGTGCGCGTGTAGATGTTTTCAATTGCGAGATCGTACGCGCGTGAACGCTCCTGCAGCTCGGCCATTGAAGCCACGAACTCCAGGCTCGAACGACGATCGATCTGCGGCAACGGCAAAGGACGTCCGAACCGGCGGCCGTTGGTCCAGACGATGAGCAATACAATAAGCGTCGCCTGTGCGGCGAAGCCAAGCACCGGCGTGCCTGCGAAGTAACTCGCAAACGCGTTTTGCGTGATGCCCTTGCCCTGATGGAATTCGTCGAATGCGATTAACCCGCCGGATCCGAGCGTGTTGAGTGCGAGTTGAAGATTGTCGTTTAGACGAATGCCGCCGTTGGAGACGATGTAAGGATCGCTCAGTAAGATGATGCGGCCGAAGCCGAAACCATAGTCCACAAGGATCGGGCCGTTCCCATCTGACATATGGACCACAGGCGCTCGCGGCGCCGTGCCCGCATACGCCTCCGGCGGAACGACTTCACCAAACTCCTCGAGGTTGAAATCGTCTTCACTCTTCCTGGGCCGGTGAATCTCAAGACGCGACGCAAAGCGCGACGGCATCACGGTTGAAACGTTGGTCGTCAGCGGCGTCGGTTGCACTGGTTGAAACGCGGTAACGTTCTCAGTCATCTGCTTCACGTCTGAAGGGTCGACGTCGAGTCCCGGCAGCGCTGAGAGTTCCGAAACCACTTTCCAGCCGCCCGACTCCGGCACGATCCGCGTATCGAGCGTGCGGTCGATGATGACCAGACGTTTACCACCAGCCACCCACTTCTTCAGGACAAGCGCTTCTTCCTCGGTGAAGTAAGTCTGCGTCTCACCTATCACTACAAACGTGTGCACTAAAGAACCCGCATCAGCCAGCAACCGTTCAGGTGTTTCTCGCCAGCGAATTACTTTGTAGCCCGACTCGTTCAGGTAATCGTGAAGCGCGCGAGTTCCTGTTGGCCCAGCGTGATATGTAGATCGATTCGGAGCGACCTCCAGATCCCGAACCTCGTCTTCTTTGACATACGTCAGTGTGTTGAGCAGCACAAGCAACCCGATGATGACGATGAATGTCAGGATGATGGTGAGTCGCTGGCGCATCGTCAGTTAGTTCCTGTTTGCAGGGCTGCAAGATAACCCGCGCGAAAGTCTTGCCAGTCGTTTGGAGTTGCTTCGTCCAGACCGTACCAGTGGCGCTCGAAAGTAGTTGTGAGTCCGCGCATCTTCGAATGAAGCTGCGGAGTACTCGAGAGCGAGTTGAGATAGTCGCGATTCGTTTTGTGATGGGCCAGGCTGATCAGTTTCCTGTCGCCCAGCTCAACCAGCAGCGCAATGTAAGCCTTGCGAATCGCAGCCCGCAGATCGCCGTTACGTGCGAGCGCTTCGGCTTCGGAGAGAAGATCGGTTGCGGTTTGATCCGGTTCGAGTCGTTCTCCGAGCACGATTCGAGGTTGTCGTTTCTTGGGAGTTTTTAGTTTTCGAGAGCCTTTGAAGCGTTTGAAGAGAAGTCTGACGACGTAAACAAGGACCAGCAACGCCAGGATGATGACGATAACCTGCATGATCGAACTGAGCCTGCTCGCGCGCTGCTGCTCCATGGGAGCGCGCTCCGGGAAAAACTTTCGCAGCCAGTTCATGAAATCCTGGAGCAAACGCGTCAACGCGTTTGGTCCTTTCGCGCCGGCGACGTATTCGGGTCGAGCGAGGATGCTTTCGAGCCTGGCTTTGGCCTGCTCCTTACTCTCGCCTCCTTGAGGCACGGCCTCTCGCTCTGCAATGCGGAGTTCGAGTGCCTGAAGCTGCTGAACAAGCAGGCTGAGCTTCTCCACATGATCATTCGCGGAAGGATCCGCAACCTGGTCGAACGCCTTATGTAACCACGAATTGTCGACGTTGTAACTTCCATTACTTGTCTCGATCGTTCCGGACGCAGGCAGCATGCCGCGGAGCTCTTCGAGGATAGCGTTCAGCTCTTGCTTGTAGGTCTCCGCGTTTTCCTCACCTTCCGTCTCCATTTCGATCAACCCTTCAAAATCAGCGATCGCGTGTTTCAAATTCTGTTGATACTCGGAGATCGGAATTGCAGCCGCGCGAGCGGCGCAAAGAAGCAGAAGCGCAGTCAGCACGACAGCGTTGCGGAAATGCTTTGTTGAGATCTGAAGCATCAACTGAGATTAAGAACGCTGCCTGACGATCGGGGCGTTGGCGGTGGTTGTTTACGTTCCGTGTAGAGCGCGGTCCCCAAAGGCGACGTGACGTTGATGTCGGGAACTTCACCAAGCTGCCGCGCCGCCATCAACTCGATGTCGTAACCTTCATGCCTGACTCGCTCGTCGACGTAGAGCAAAGAAAGTCCCAGCATCCAGACCGGAGTAAGCAGTATCGAACTCAATGGACCAGTAACGCTGTAAGCGACTGCATACCAAACCGGCCAGAGGCCGGGATTGAAGATATCAACTCCGTTAAGGTAACCGTACAAGCTGAGCGGAGCCACGAGGATCATCAGCGCCGACTGGGTGGCAAAAGTAGTGAACAGCGTCATCGCCGCGAGACGCGCGACGTTGCCTCGCGCGAGCGAGATGCTCCGTCCTACGGCTTCGAAAACTCCCTTTCCCTCGACCAGCATGACCTGGGGAACATACGCAACGCGGCCGACGATAAAAAAGAAGAGCCACAGGCCGAAGATCGTGGCTGCAATTAGCCCAAGCGCTCCGAGAAGGATGGGAAGCCACATCGGAGCAATACTCGCCAGCGGCACGCATATTAGAAAGACGATGAAAAAGACCATTTGCCCCGCCGAACTGGCAGCGACGAACGATGCGATGATCCAGATGAAGACGATGATCGAGGCTCCGAGAAGTCCCCAAAACCGGTTCTTTACTGCTCTGTACGTCGCGCGCGCGGTTACAGGATCGTTGCGCAGGAGATGCGCGACGAGCGTGCGTGTTGCGCCGCCCATCACGAGCAGTGTTGAGAGATACCCGCCCAGCATGATCCCGATCGACGCAAACAAGACGAGAAAGTAGAAAAAGAGATCCTCAGGATCGGTGGCCGTGGTGATCTGTCGAAGACCGATCGAGAACAGGATCCAGCCGGCGGCGACGATGATGATCGGCGGCGCGGCCGTCCTGATCAAGACGAAGATGTGACGGCGATAGAGTCTGACTGCGCGATCGATCAGATCGCCCGCGCCAAGTGGAGCAAGTGGGAGATGAGTTGGGGACAGCGTAGCCATCGAGAAAACTGTTCGGGCCTGGCGGACTTCTGAGGCAAAGCCGATGAGCAGTATACGGGTGTCAGTCGCATAAATGCACAAAAAAAGCGCGCGGTGTTTCAGATCTCGAGGATCGGCGGATCTGTGTCTCGGTTTTAGTATTCGAGTTTGCCGTCGAGCATCATGTCGGAGAGTTTGAAGCTCATGTTCAGCTTTATCGTCTGCGCAAACTCCGAAACGAAGCGAACCTCGCGGAACTCGGTGGTCAGGAACGGACGTTCATCAACGATTCGAGGGAAGATAAAACGCGCGCCAAACCCGTCTTTGCCGGGCGGTACGTACTGCTCGAGGAAGAGTCGCTTGCCGTCGTTGCGTTCGAGGTAAGTCGTGTTCTTGAGTGTTCCGGTCGCGGCGCTGTTCACGATCTGCATGACTTTGCCGAGCGAGCGTTTGTCGGTGCCTTCGATCGTGACCGCGATGATGATCGAGTCGGTGGATGGAATTTCGGCAAAGCTGTTCATGCGATCGATGACGTCGGGTTCGAGATCCTTCTTCTGCAACTGGATCATGCGGATGAACGCCTGCCGCACGGGCCGCGCCGAAAAGAAGCGGATGCCGTATTGAACGCTGGTCGCCTGATTCGTGGCGCCCTGCTCGAGTCGCTGACCATGGTTAACCGCTCTTCCACCCGACGAGCGCGCGTCGGTGGTGGGTTGGAAGAACATTTCGGAAAGGTCGTGATCGAACTGAAGGTGTCCCCACGCTGAGTCGTTGAGGATCTTTTCCGCTTCAGCTTTCGACCACTCTTTCCACGACTTCGCCGGCTTCTGTCCGAGAGCCAGCGCCGACAAAAGCAAAAACGTTAGAACAACTGTAATTCCCTTGTTCATGTCCGGGCCTTTCTTGCGCTTTTCTGCTGTTTGCTCCGGAGGAGCAGTATGTCTTGCGCTTTCTGCTTTGCTCCGGAGGAGCAGCATGTCTTGCGCTTTCTGCTTTGCTCCGGAGGAGCAGCATGTCTTGCGCTTTCTGCTTTGCTCCGCAGGAGCAGCATGTCTTGCGCTTTCTGCTTTGCTCCGCAGGAGCAGC
>DASTQB010000255.1:0-10087 GCA_035761985.1 Pyrinomonadaceae bacterium | reverse complement strand
CTGTAGCGCTTGCCCGTGCGCGATCATGCGGACCGTACCATCGGGCGTGATGGATCCGGTCACTGATGAAACTGAGGTGGGCTGGGCCACAGTCGAATTCTGTGCATGAATGTTAGTTGTGATTATGAAAAGTACGAGGATAGCGAGAATAGTGATTCGGTTGAGTGACATGACGTATTCCTCCAAAGAACTTCGGTTGCCGCTTAATTGATCGAATGACGATCATTCGAACTTTCTTAACGCTAACGCGCTTTGAAAACTGAAAAAGGCACAGCCATTTGCACAGGAAAGTTGTCTGATCCACTTTTATTTTTTTAACGAAACCATAAACGGAATATGCTCGTACATACTGGATTCGGCGGCGATAAAATGCCCGATCTCACAATCGCAGAAGCGTCTGACTTGCTGCGGCGGAAAGAGATCTCGCCTGTCGATCTCACCACGTCTTGTCTTGCTCGTATCGAGCAACTTAATCCGACGATCAATGCCTTCATCACCGTCATGCATGACAGTGCGTTGGCTGAGGCGCGTAAAGCGGAAGAGGAGATCAACGCCGGCAACTGGCGTGGACCTTTGCACGGTATTCCGATCGGGCTGAAGGACCTGATCGATACCGCGGGTGTGAAGACAACGTGCGGCAGTGCTCTGTTCGCGGATCGAGTGCCGGCTCATGACGCTGAAGTGGTCCAACGGTTGAAGCAGGCGGGCGCCGTGCTGATTGGCAAACAGAACATGCAGGAGTTTGCTTACGGAGGCACATCTGCGTGGAGCCATTTCGGACCAGTTCACAATCCGTGGGACGTCCATCGAATTGCCGGTGGTTCGTCGGGTGGTTCTGCGGCGGCGGTTGCGACCGGTATGTGTTTGGGTGCGATAGGAACGGACACTGGCGGTTCGGTACGGCAGCCGGCTGCGTTCTGCGGGATTGTCGGATTGAAGCCGACGTATGGGCGCGTGAGTTTGCGTGGAGTGTTTCCCCTCTCGCCGTCGTTGGACCATGTTGGAACACTTACTCGAAGCGTCATGGATGCTGCATTGATGCTGCAAGCTATCGAGGAGAGTTTGGATCGGCCGGTAGAGTCGTACGTGGATGCGCTTGATGTAAAAACCAGGCCGCGGATCGGCGTCGTGCAGCGTCCGTTCTTCGACGATCTCGATCCGGAGATTGAAAGAACGATGGCGGAGGGGTTGGACCAGATCACGGAGTGGGCGGTGGATGTTGTCGAGGTCGAATTACCGCCGATACCGACTGCCGTGCAGGGGCCGGAGGTGTACGCGGTGCATGCGAAGTACTTGAGCGAATCGCCGGAGCTGTATGGACCATGGATGCGGGAGCGACTGCGACAGGCGACCGAGATCGGAACAGTCGCTTACAACGATGCTCGACAGGAACTCGATCGTGTGCGACGTTGTGTTGGCGATGTCTTTTCGAAAGTCGATTTGCTCGTGACGCCGACGAGTCCGGTGCCGCCGATCTTGATTAAACAGGCGCTGGAGATGTCGCCTCCGCCGGAGGGTGAGCTATGGTTGAGGAACACACGGCCTTTTAATGCATACGGTTTACCGACGATCTCGATTCCGTGTGGATTTACCAGCAACGGATTGCCGGTTGGTCTCCAGATCGCGGGTCCAAATTTTGGCGAAGCGAGCCTGCTGGCGTTTGCTTTTGCTTTCGAACAGCTGACCAAATGAACCGCTGGCCGGAGTTTTTTCGCGTTTTAGATAGAGGAGTAACACGATGCCTGTTGTTACAGAGATAGCACCTGACGTTTACCGCATTTGTACTTACATCCCGGAGATCGATCTTCAGTTCAACCAGTTTCTGGTGAAAGACGAAGACCCGCTGCTCTTTCACACGGGGATGAAATCGCTGTTTCCACTCGTGCGTGAGGGAGTCGCAAGCGTCATCGATCCCGCGAAGATTCGCTGGATCAGCTTCAGTCATTTCGAAGCAGACGAGTGTGGCTCCCTGAACGAATGGCTCGAGATCGCGCCTGATGCGCAGGCGGCGTGCAGCATGATCGGCGCACTCGTCAGCGTGAACGATTTCGCCATCCGTCCTGCGAAGATCATGAATGACGGCGAGGTGTTGAGCACTGGTCAACATCGTGTTCGCTTCATTCAGACGCCACACGTGCCGCATTGCTGGGACGCCGGTTTGATGTTCGAAGAAACTACAGCGACACTGCTGTGCTCAGACCTGTTTCACCAGCTTGGCGACGTCGAACCGTCAACCGAATCAGACGTCATCGACCGCGCCCGACGAACCCTCGTCGAATACCAAGCCGGCCCATTCGCCAACTACATGCCGTACACCAAAAACACGGAAACCATCATGCAGAAGCTCGCCGCCCTTAAGCCACGAGCCATCGCACCGATGCACGGCTCGACTTACATGGGCGACGGCGAACGCGCAATAAAGGATGTCGCCGTCGTAATGCGCGAAGTGCTGGGATAAAGCCGCTTCTAATCCGCGTTTATCTGTGTTACGTGCTTCATGGACCAATTGGGAGCCAGCCGGACTTCTTGTTGATCGGGCGGTCGCTGATTGCTTCGAGGACGGCGTATTTGGCAAGCAGTCGTGTTGAATCGATCGTTGGTAGTGGTGAGTTTTCGAGCGTTACGATGAGTGGGATTTCGGTGCAGCCGAGGATCACGCACTGCGCGCCACGCGATTTCAGATCGTCGATAGCGCTTAAGAAAAAATCAGTGGTGCGAGTGTTGAAGACTCCCATGCATAGTTCGTCGAGGATCGCGGCGTTCAGTTGCTCCTGAACCGCCTCATCCGGAATCAGCCGTTCCAGACCTCGTTTCCCCAGCGCCGTTTCGTACACCGGACCGGTCATGGTCCAACGCGTGCCCAGAAGCCCAACGCGCTTCCATCCATTCTTAATGATCTCGTGACAAACAACGTCCGCAATATGCAGTCCCGGTAACGGCAGGTCACTCGCGATCTGCTCCAGAACGATGTGCGCGGTGTTGTTCGGACACACGTAGAAATCAGCGCCGGCGTCAGCCACTTTCTGCACACCTTCAGCTAAAAACCTCGTGACGCTTGAATAATCCTTCGCCTCCCATCCCGGAAGGCTGAGCCCGAGCGGCACGGCACTCATCACCATATCGGGATGCATGTGTGGTCCAAGCTGCGCAGTCCCTTCCCTGCACGCGGTAAGAAAACAAAGCGCAGCACCTTCGGCGCCGTGGGCTAGAATTCCAAGTGTCTTCATTCAGGTAAGTAGAGTATAACACTCGATAAAGCGCCACTGACCGGGAGCCGAGCAAGTGAACATCAAACGAGTGCTACCGCTAATTCTAGCTCTGGCAGTGGCAGTGATTCTTTACTTGTTTTCTGCAAACTGGTCGCGCCGTCAAAGAACTGAACGACTCGACAACGGCTTTGCTGCCATCAAAGCCGGCGACTCGCGTGACGCAGTAGTTGCAGCAATGGGAAAACCTCACAGCGTGGAAGAATGCCCGTTCACTCCCTTCTCCGATAAAAAAATGGAAGCAGAGTTTCGATCGAAGTGCTCCCAACAATACAAGTACGTTGTATTCATGAAAGTGTATACGATCTCTTTTGATCGAGATGGAACGGTCATCCATAAGAGTGACGTTGTGTCTCCCTGAATCAACACGAATGCAGTTGCCCCTTACCCACCCTCGCCGGAATCAATGAATCAGCACAGGGTAGTTACATTACCCTCTGCTCTGTGCACCTGTGACGTTGCTGAGTCTGATTTGTAAACGGGATTCGAACCCATTGACGCGACTCCTGCATCACCAAAGGAGCGCATACGCGCATTTCCAACTGTCCCGTTGGCGGCTGTGCTCGCCTCCATCTTTTCCGACTACCGGCTGCATTCGTGCTCTATTCCATTAGCTCAGTCTTCCAGTTGAGCTCCTGAACACGCGTGTCGAGATCGCGATAGTTCTTCGCCAGCTCGTCGGCACGCTTCTGGATCTCGGCGACGTTTATCGTCGAGACATACTTAACCTCCGAACGCGAGTAACGATCGTGCGTAATCGACGCGGTCTGCGCCATTTCAACGTAGACCGCGCGCTGTAGCCCAAGAACGTCACGCTCCGCGAGTGCATCCGAGATCGTTTTGTTTTCGGCATACACGGTAGCCGAGTTGGTTCTGTTAATGCGTTTGATCAGATCGAGCAGCTCCGCCGAAACGCGACCGAGTTCAGCGATCAGTTCGCGCGGAGTTTCCGCCGGCGCGTCGCCCTCCTGGACTTTCGCGTTCGCAAGCAGTCTCGACTTCAGTTGCGCCACTCTCTTCTGGCAATCGGCTCGTAGAATTAGTGCTTCTGCTAGTTTCATAACGTTTACCTCCTTTCGAGTAAAAGCCTCACGTCCGGGTGAGGCTGGGCAAATACTTGTATATCGTCCTCGTAGTGAACATATCCTGCTCGGGGCGACTTGATGGTCCAAATCACAATGTCGTTGCGTTCCAGAATCGCTGCCAGCTCCCACGCTCGCGCGAGATGCTCGTGCGCAGTCGGCTTGAACCAGCAAACTGCGCGGTCGTACCGTTTGTGGTATGCCAGGTAGTCGAATGGCGACTTCAGGTGCGTGTTGAACCATTCGCGCAGTTCAACGAGTTCGTCGAGTTCGTACCACGGTAGTCCGTGAGACTCTAAAAGCGCATAGGCAGCACAAAAGATCCCCGCCGCAACGTGCGAGTCTCTATCAATCTCTCCACACACAAACCGGATGAACACAGCATCACCATCGATCGATCGTCGAAGCACCTTTTTGCGAGTAGAGATTGGCTGCGGGAGAAGGGGTTGAACCTTCATCTTCGAGTTCAAAGCCCGACGTGTTGCCGGTTACACCATCCCGCAAGATGGTTGACCTGACGGGGCTCAAACCCGCACGTCGCGGCTTAAAAGGCCGCTGCTCTGTCACTCGAGCTCCAGGTCAAAAGATTGGCTGTGGCGGAAGGACTCGAACCTTCGATAACCGGATTAACAGTCCGGTGCCTTACCAGCTTGGCTACGCCACAATTTGGTGGCTGCGGGTGGATTCGAACCACCAACCTAGCGCTTATGAGACGCTTGCTCTTTCCCTTTGAGCTACACAGCCATGGTTTAGCCTGCGAAGCAGGCGCCAGCGTAAAGCCTGGGCCGTGAGCCCCAGAATCACATGAATTACGCAGCCCGTGAAACGGGCGACAGCACGTAAATGCTTCAGGCGTTCGCCCGCTCCGCGGGCTCTCAAAAAATTTCAATCGCAATTACCTGGGGCTCACGCCCCAGGCTTTACGCTGAACGCCTGCTTCGCAGGCTTAAGCAGATCGCACGGATGAGGTCATGCCCCGATATCCGTCAAAGATCCGCGACATCAGCGGCTGGCTTGGCCCAGCCGCTTCTGTTCGCGATAGACCTTGTCCATCACGTCACGATCGTCGTGCACGTCCATGAACAAGTACTTGCGCCATTCGGCTCGCGCCTCTGCATAACGACAAAGCACAACGCGTTCGAGTTGGACGCGCAGCGCCGTCTGCGAACTCAGCAAAGGCATGCGTGCTTCTTCCGGAGTGCGATTGCTCTTCCGGTTGTTGCATTGCAAACAAGCCGTGACGATGTTCATCGGCGAGTTATCACCACCGCGCGAACGCGGCAGGATGTGATCGAGCGTCAGCTCCGCTGCGCTTTTCTTCTCGCCGCAGTACTGGCAGCGAAACTTGTCGCGCACATAAATCCGCAAACGCTTCGAGCTCGACTGTTCACGTCGACGACGAATGTTGATGTAAGTGCGACGACGGATAACCGACGGCACACGAAACTCAGCATGCGCCGAACGCAGCACACGTTCGGCGTCCCACTCTTCAACAAACACCGTCTCTTTGAACGTCATGATGATCGAGCGCGCGACACTGACTGTGCCGAGCGGCTCGTAAGTTTGGTTGAGCAGCAAAACTCTGTCGTTAAGCGCCATACTCGGCACCTCCTTTCTTTCCTTCGTCTGTTAATGGATTGGAGCGCGCGGTGAGACTCGAACTCACGATAACGGATTTGCAATCCGCCGCCTTAGCCACTTGGCGACGCGCGCTTACGCGGGGTGAGATAACTTAAAAGTCAGGTGAAGGACCGAGTCTCGAGTTCAGCCCTTCACGCAAACCACTTGCTTGATCTCGGCGACAATTGCAACCAGGTCTTTCTGGTTCTTCATCACCGCTTCGATTGGCTTGTAAGCGCCTGGAATTTCATCCAGCACGCCTGTGTCCTTGCGGCATTCAACGCCCGATGTCTGCTTCTCCAGGTCGTGCTTATTGAAGTGACGCTTTGCAGCGCCGCGCGACATCTTGCGTCCCGCACCGTGCGAACACGAATTGAAACTCTCGGCCAATCCGCGTCCCTTCACGATGTACGACTTCGTGCCCATCGATCCGGGAATGATTCCGTACGTGCCTTCGGCCGCATTGATTGCGCCCTTGCGCGTTACGAAAACTTTTTCGCCGTAGTGCTCTTCTAACGCAACGTAGTTGTGATGACAGTTGACGACGAGCTCAGGCTCGAACGGTTGACGATGATTGAACAGCTTGTTGAAGACCTTCAACAAACGCGTCATCATGATCTCGCGGTTTTTCATCGCGTAAGCTTGCGCCCACTTCAAGTCTTTCCAGTACGCCGCAAATTCAGGCGTGCCTTTGATGAAGTAAGCGAGGTCAGGCGCCGGCAACTCCGACAATTCCCACAGCAACTTCGCTGTCGAAATGTGTCGATCTGCCAGTTCCTTTCCGATGTTGCGCGAACCCGAGTGGAGCATCAACCACACGAAGTTTTCAGTGTCGAGACAAACTTCGATGAAGTGGTTTCCGCCGCCAAGCGTGCCGAGCTGCTTCATCGCTTTCGCTTTGCGATCGTGAACACCGCGATGAAGTTCGCCGAAGTCGTTCCAGCCGTCCCAGTCCGATGATTCGTCGACCGATTCACGGTACTCGCTGAAACCGGTTGGAATTGCTTCTTCGATTGCGAGTCGCAAGTCTTTCAACTTGCCGTCGAGTATGCCGCTCTTGAACGGCGTCTTCAGGGCCATCATGCCGCAACCGATGTCAACGCCAACGGTTGCTGGAATCACGGCGTCTTTTGTTGCGATTACAGAACCAACCATGCTGCCCTTACCGAGATGCGCATCAGGCATCAACGCAACGTGCTTGAACAAACATGGCAAGCGCGAAACGTTTCTCAGCATCGCTTGTTCTTCGAAGCTGAATTCGTGGTTGGCCCACGAAAGAACGTCACAGTGGGCGCCACCGATTGGTAGCTTTTGATAAGGCATGTCTTTTTACCTCCTTTCTATAGTTTTGAAGTCTGCGGTTTGGGCCACGAGATCGATGTTGGATTGCTCATCGCGTGTCCAACTGAGCATGCGGCTTCGGAAACAGCAAAGAAAATACAACCGAGGCGGCAATTACCGCCGTGATGATGCCGAGCGACAGGGTGATCGGAAACTTCCCGCCAAACAGATCGTTCAGCCAGACCATCTTCAATCCGACGAACACAAGCACCACGGCCAGGCCGTACTTCAGCATGTGGAACTTACCAATCGCTCCCGCGAGCATGAAGTACAACGCGCGCAAGCCGAGAATCGCGAAAATATTCGACGTAAACACAATCAACGGCTCATTAGTAAGCGCAAAGATCGCGGGCACGGAATCGACGGCAAAGATCACGTCCGTTGCTTCCAGGAAAAGCAGTGCTACGAACAACGGCGTGGCATGCAGCTGGCCCTTCAGTCGAACGAAAAACTTTTGATCGTGCAGTTCATTCGTGATGGGAACAAAGCGACGGAATAAACGGATCAGCGGGTTCTTCTCGGGCTCGACGCCTTTGTCCGGAGCAACCATCATCTTGATGCCGGTAAAGATGAGAAAGGCACCGAAGACAATCACGATCCAGTGATACTGCATCAACGCACTTCCGATCGCGATGAAGAAGGCACGAAAGATCAGCGCACCGAGGATTCCGTAAAAGAGAACACGATGCTGATATTTGGCAGGAATGCCAAAGTAACTGAAGACCAGGACGAAGACGAAGATGTTGTCGACGGAGAGCGACTTCTCGACTATATAGCCCGTAAGAAATTCAAGTGAGACACGCCACGCGGCGCTGGATGGATCAAAGCCTGGCACCGCCGTGAGGCGCAGGTCTTGTGGAAACTTCCAGAGCGCATACTGGTAAAGCAGGAAATTGAATAGAAGCGCGAGCGCAATCCAGATCGTGCTCCAGGTGGCGGCTTCTCGGAACGAAACTTCGTGAGCGTGACGATGGAATACTCCGAGATCGACTGCGAGGAGGACCAGCACGAAGCCGGTGAAACCGAGGTAGAACCACCAGTAATCAGCAAACGGAAACAGGTCAACCATTAAACCAAACTCCTTTACGCCAAACGTTAGTCAGGCGCGCAAAGGAAAAACCTTTTGCGCGCTACGAGAGCCGCAAAAGGTCTTGGTCATGGAGCTTTGGTTTGACTCTTCTGGTGTGCCGGATGCTCGCCGGAGCATCGGATTGACGGCCTCACCAACCCTGAAAAACGGGCGACCTACTCCCCTTCTGTGGGGGTGATTCTACGGAGCCGCTGAAAACCTGTCAACGGTCGCGCCGAAGAAAATTTCGTGGACCACGTACGATTCAAGTTTCAACTCCACGATCCAACTGTGCTAAAAAACGGATGAAGGCAGAGAGAAACATTGCCGCGAACACACTTCGAGGCACACTTCTCCTGAGGATGGCGAACTCGCGCACTCTCGCAAAGGACCGAGTTCATCATCCGCGAAGGCTCCCTGCCTTCATCTCTCGCAAAATAGGTACTTCGATTATCAAAAAACTAAAGGAGCGGGCTTAAAGCCTCCCAGGGAAGCTGCCCGCTCCTTCAAGTCTCTTGAATTTCGCTTTGAGATTTGGGAGCGGGAGTCCGCTCCCGCTGAATTATTGCCTGGTATTCCGGCTATTTTTCGGCATCAGTTGTCCGAGTTTACCGCCGGCAAATTGGGCTGCTGACGTGGTCAGGCCTAACGAACAGACGACGGCATACATGGCAGAACGATGCTGCCATCTCTGCGACTGTTCGTTATGTTTCCTGTTCATCAACATTGGATTTTGGTCCTTACCCCGCGCGTAGTCAGGTTACGCGCGAACTGCCTTGTATAAAGTATCAATAGCGACAGTGTCAAGATCTTTTTTATTTAATCCACTTCGATCGGAACGCCTGTGTAATTCACGTGACGTTCGCAATTGGACAGACATTCGTGGCTTAGGTGTTCGGCTCAAGAGTTTAAGTAACGCCTTCGGCGTTTTTGCAAGTGAACCATCACTGCTCAAAAGTAGCAGCCCTTGTAAATTTCTGAGTTGATGTGTTAGACACCTGAGTCTGACGATCGCCTATCTTGATCTTCATTCGCGTGTTTAAACATTGCCGTTATCAAAATCACTGCTCAAACTGTTGCCCGTCCTGAACCGGCCGCAAAATTGTCCTGCCTGCGGCGAGGCGTTCGCGTGTGAGATCAGTCTTGGTGGTTGCTGGTGTACTTCGGTGAAAGTAAGTGCTTCAACTTTGAAGGCGCTGCGCGATCAGTACAACGGCTGTCTGTGTCGCTCCTGCCTCGAGAAGGCTGAAGCGAAGCATGCGGAGGGCTGAGGGAGTTAGAGGATCTACTAATTGTGCTCAACACTAAGGCGCTTCTTGCGTTGCTTGGACGACAACTGTTTCACGCGTTTCGCTACTGCCCTTATGAATCGATCATCTTGAGCTAAGGTATCAGCATCAAGCCCCTCCCTGCCTTCCATGTGCGCTCGCAGTACTTGATTGATTTGGGTTTGGTAAGCGAGCCCTCCAGGTTTCGATGCTCTCTCTTTGTAGAAATTCAGGACATCAAGATCAATCAAAATTGAAATTCGCACCTTTGTGTTTCGAGGCGCGGTTTCACCGGCCTGGGCCAGGAAAGACCCACGAGGCAATCGTTTGAACTTGTTGGGATTGAGTACCGCAGATTCAGATACCCGGCTAGTTTTTCTCTTCATAAACCTTCACCATCCACTTTTCAGCACGGCGGGCGGAGATGAGGCGCACAACGTC
>DASTQB010000254.1:0-15365 GCA_035761985.1 Pyrinomonadaceae bacterium | reverse complement strand
CTTCAAACTAAGGAACGAGCTTTACGCCATACAGATAATTTAGACCTAGTTTCTATGTACAGCGAAGACCAGTGGACGGCTCTAAAAAACGGCTACGAACTCAACCAACTGAGAACGCGAATACAAGATTTACAAGAAGCACTTAAGCCTCGAAAGCTGATCTTTCACATAGACGAGCAGCAATCGCAAGTTCACTTAGAGCGAGCGGGAAAGGATACACCCCGCATCAAAGCGCAGATAAGGCTGCGATGTGAGCGAGCCATCTCTGAATCAGTAGCGGTCAAGAGTTTTCATGCTGCGCTATGCCGAGAGACCACCGAGGGTGACGTGATACTAATTGAGCAAGAAACATCACAGGTTGTCTGGGCTGAACCTGGCATGAATATGGTAAGCATGGATAACGGGTGGACCATCGACGAGCCGCTTTCGCTTTATCGATGGTTCATCTTTTTTTTCGATATCAGCAACAGGCTCGAAGCAAAGCTGTCGCGCGAATACTTCATTAGAATAACTATGACAGCCGTAGCCCAAGATGCACGGAGCATGGATTTCTACGTTGACAGTTGGACCTACTCGAACTCTCCCATCACATTACGGTAGTGACGAGCGCATTCTGACAGCCGTTTTACGGTCGCCCATCTTCAAATTCATTCGTAGCTGAACTTGTGATCATCTTTCACCCAAACACCGATAGAAGAATCCCGCACGTATCGAAGGTTAAGAGCCTTCGCTTGAACTTCGCGTTGTTGTTGCCTGCTTTCGGCTTTTCAAGTTTTTAGGGAACGTCAACTCACTCTTATCGTCGACCAAAGCCTCGAGCCGCACGCCGCCAACCTTCGCGTACCGAAGCAGCATGAACAGATCAGGTGGCGTATGCCATGCTCGTATTCGGACAGGTGAGCGGAAGTCACCCTGTTTCCTAATAACTTCACCATTTCGGATTGACTCGCTCCCAGCCTCTGCCGGATAGCTAATAGCTTGCGAGGAAGATGTTGTGGTTTAGTGCGCGGTGCGTGTGCCCATAGGTTGTGCGGCGGCGTTTGCGGCTATCACTCAGGGCGCTTTTCTACGTACTGATCGCCTTCGATAGCCGCTGCCAAGATCCGCCCTGCCAGCACAGCGACAGTCACGCGTAAAGCAGCCGCCCACTCTCTGAGGAATTCGTGATCTTCTGGCGTGAGTTCTGAGTCATCAACTTCCATCATCGCGTATCGAATGGGGCGTCACCGTTTGCCCCCCTCAACCAAGTGACGCCCCGGCCTCAACGCTCTGGGCTGCGTGTGAGGCAAGCTGAGCGGGAGTGGCGTTTATATCTATCGCTGAACGTGCGTCGCAACGCTTCAGACAGAGTGAAACCGTTTCAATTGAATGAAAGAAATTTTCAAAAGCGGAGAGGGCACACCACTACCCTCTCGCCTTAACGCGAGCAGTGGTCTAACTGACAAGTCCAACGTGATCTTTAACGGTAAATCAAGCTAAGGATCGATAGCAGGAAAGAAGCAAGTGTGCTGCTTGTTTGTGTTGTGCTGCTCGTCGCCGGAGTTGGAGTAGGAGCCGGAGCTGGAGCCCCGGTGGTGTCCATATGGCCCGCCAACGCAGAGCCAGCAAGCGTCAGGCTGAGGATCGTAACCGCGCATAGTTTCCGTAAGGTGTTCACGTCAGGTGCCTCCTGAGAGAGATGAAAAATTTTTTCATCTCAAACTAGAACAGCTTGAATCGTCTTGCAAGGCTCAGACGGAGTGCGTTAGATTTGCGCTTCGCCTTTGTTTCTTTCCTTGCATCAACGTAAAAAGCTGCTCGCACATGACCTTACGAGCCTCACTTCTGCGCGAACTGGAAAAGCCCGGCCTCAGTGTGGATCACCGTGCGGAGTTGTGCTGCGACGCAAGTAGGCAACTCGAGGAGAGGGGCGAATATGAAGAAGCGCGGCAGATGCTGAGTGATTACTGGAACTGCATCGGCGAGCATCCGAAAGTTGAAGGACTGCAACCGATGATCGCCGCCGAAGTGCTGCTCCGCGCAGGAGTATTGGCCGGATACGTCGGCAGCAAAAACCAGATTACGGATGCACAGGAAAACGCGAAAGACTTGATCAGTAAAAGCCTCGCTATTTTTGAGTCGCGACAGGCCAAGAAAAAGATAGCAGAGGCACAAACCGAATTGGCTTTGTGTTATTGGCGCACAGGCGAGATCAACGAAGCGCGAGATTGTCTGACAGAAGCTCTCGCGCTACTGAGCATAGACAGCGATCTAAAAGCAAAAGCAGTAATCCGACTGGCGATCGTGGAATTTCGAGCAGGGCATCACGACAAAGCATTACGTATCCTCACAAAGCACGCGCCTTTATTCGACAAGATTCACAATCACACACTCAAAGGCAGCTATCACGACACGCTCGGAAATACACTTGAGGATCTCTCAGTATTGAAGAAGCGACCAGACTACGTTGATCGTGCTTTCATTGAGTATGCAGCATCAAGCTATCACTTCGAACAGGCCGAGCATAAATGTTTTCTCGGTTACGTCGAAAACAATCTTGGAATGCTGTATTTCAGGATCAACCGATGCGACGAAGCACACGAGCATTTAGATCGAGCACGGCGCATTTTCCAGAGTCTGAAAGACATTGGCTGCATGGCCCAGGTTGATGAGACTCGCGCTTGTGTGTTTCTCAAACAGGGACGTGTCACAGACGCAGAGCGCGCAGCGCGTGCCGCAGTGCTCAACCAAGAGAAAAGCGGTAGACATGCGCTGTTAGCCGAAGCTCTGATAACGCATGGTAAAGCGTTGGCCCGACTACAAAGATACGGGGCCGCACTATCCTTGTTTCGACGTGGAATCGATTTGTCCGAACAAACTGGAAATATCAACCAAGCGGCAGAAGCTGCGCTCGCAGCGTTTCAAGAGATTGGCGAACACTTATCAGCATCGGAAAAAGGGCAGATTGTTCCCGGTCGAGGATGGAGTCAAGACAAACAGGCAAGGGAGCACAATCTTATAAAGCTCGCTTTGGAGCAAGCTAAAGGGAAGGTGACTCACGCCGCTCGTATTCTCGGAATGTCGTATCCGGCACTAAATTACATGCTTAGAACTCGACACAAAGACCTGCTCGAGTACCGCACTCCGATATACCGTCGGCCACGAAAACAGTAAGGGCCATGTCCAACGAAATTTGAACATTGAAACCTGCCGGAGCTTTCCAAAAGGTGTAAGAAGCGAAAACGACCCCCGAGCGGTCGCGTCTGTCGCCGCATGAGTTTGCGCCGTATGTAAGGTGAATTGATTTGGTGAGATTGTGAGAAGTTTATAAGGACTTTTTAAGTGCGGTGGTCCAAGGTGCTCGTGTTCGTTTGTGGCAAGGGGGGCGAGCGTGATGTGTTGTGTGCCGCTTGTGTGCCAACACAGCGGAACTCAACTACACTGAGCCGCACAGTAAGAGTGTTGAAAAGGCGAGAATGCTGGTAAACAGCACTAAGCCATACACAGGGAAACACACAAAAACTCGCGTTGCGAGACTCGTGTGTTGGTTCGGGGTTCGACTCCCTGCGGGGGCACCAGGATCATCGAAGGCTCTCAGCTTCCCACAGCAACACGGTCTTTTTGTCTTTCCCGACTGTTGCGAGCAACTTACCGTCGAGACCGAATGCTGCCGGGGTGCGTGCTTCCGTGGTTTCCCAGACAAGCTGGCCCGTTGATGTGTTCCAGAGCTTCACGGATTGCTGGTTCGCACCCATTAAAAATTTACTACTCGGATGGAACGATAAAACGTCAGCGTCCTTTAAGTACACGCTGATCATGTCAAAGCTCCAGTTGGCCGCGAGCGGAATTGTCCTTGTCACGCGCCGCGTCGAAACATCGATGAGCGTTGCGTGGTAGTCTTTGTAACCGCTCCCCGTTACATACGTTTGGCCGTCGGGACTGAAAACGATCTGGTTGAGAAAATGCGTTTCTCCACTCGAGGGCGTCGCTGTGGTCCGCGTCTCCAGGTTCAACAGCGCGGCATGGTCCGATGGACCATTGATGCCAAGCCAATTCGAGTCAGGGCTAAACGTTGCCACCACAACAGGGTACTTGAACTCTTCAATCAACTTACCCGTTGCCGTCTCCCACAACCTCGAAACCTCAAGCGTCCGTGTTAGAACAAATCTCAGGTCCACGCTGAACTCGACGTGCACGGTGTTGGCCCAGCGTTTGACTCGCGAAACGATTCTGTAGCGCGGAAGCTTTTTAACTGGCCACAGCGTCGTTGAAGCCACTCCGGTTCCCGCGTCCCAAATCTTGACCGTACCTGCCTCGCATCCAGTTGCCAGCTTAGTGCCGTCCGGACTGAACGCTGTCGACAGGATCTTGCCTGCATGTCCGGTTAAACTGAGTCTGAGCTTTCCCGTAGTGGCGTCCCACAATTTGGCTTTCGTATTGTCGATCGTCAGTAATAGGCGACCGTCAGGGCTGAAGCGTGGCGCTGTTCCGTCGAGGGCGAAGAGAAGTTGCCCGGTCGCGTTCCATACTCTGGTCGTATCCCCGTCGGCCGTCGCCACCAACTCACCGCCAGAGCTGAAGACCACGTGATCAACCTGACTGCGATGTCCCACCAGCGTTGCCTTCAACTTCGGCGCGAACTCGCGACTCTTTCCAATGCACGGAAAAGCAGTCAAGATAATGCAAGCGAAGAATACGATGATTCTATTCATCCATATCGCTCCCGAACCCGGCGCACACAGACGATGGCTTCTTAAACTACTAGCGCGCGGATCAATATTCGCTGCACGGTATGACTCTTATGAAAGCTTCACAATCAACGCCAGTCGGGTGGCTCTAAACTCGCGGGAACGTATTGCGGTGTCTCGTGCTCTGCGGGAGTGAGTTTTAGATTCGGATCCAGATTTCGACGCACTATCTTCCGGAAAGTTATTTCCTGTTCCTTATCTCCAAAAGCACGCTTGGGAACGACCGACAGCGAGTGGATGTCGTGGCCGTAAAGCATGACGTAGAAGCGGTCGTTTTCAATCACACGTGAGTACAAATTCCATTTCAGTGATGCGCTGACGTTGGCTGTTTTGAATTCCGTGCCCGCATCGCTAAAGGTTAGATCGTATTCATCGCGATATTTTGGATCGCCGCGGAACTTGCGGCGGGGAACGTCAATCACATAACCGTGAAACCACCCCAGGCCGGCGAGGAAGATGAACGCCACCATGGCCCAAAGTGGCAAAAACCCGCCAAGGATTACATCCAGCAACACCAGACCGATAGCGAAAAGCACAAAGCTCACGATGAGCCGAATTACAAGCTCCTTCGAGTGCCAGAAATAGAGCCGCACCGCATCGAGATATTCCTTCTCGGTGTGTGTGAAACGCAGGTGGACTGATTCGTTGTTGGCGTGGTGCATCCAAACGACCTCCTATCCATCGCTTTTACGATGTTTCTTCGCGTCTGTCTAGTAAAAGGTTTTGAACTGCCGATTCCGATATCTCCTGGTGGGTTCTCGTGACCTCTCGAGGGAGCTTTCTTATCTTGACCGATATACCACTCAGTAGTACAGTAGTGTCGCGTGGCAAAAACAGGCGAGGTTGTCTGGCTTGAATTTGTTGAGTCGAAGATCTTTTCAAAACAGATCCGCGAATTGCCGCCGCAGGTCTAGCTAATATTCAATCCGACCTTGTCAATAGGCCCGATCGTGGCGACATTGTGAAGGGTACGCAGGGTGTTCGTAAGGCGCGAGTGGCTGACCCCGCTTCGTCCCGTGGAAAGAGCGCTAATTACCGTTACTTGTATCTTTACCTTAAACATGCTGAAAGAATCCACCTGTTGTACCTGTTCAGCAAAGGTGAGCAAGCGGACCTTTCACCGGATCAAAAGCGTATCATCGCTGCGCTAAGTCAGCAGGTTAGAGGGGAACGTGAGTCATGAAGACAGGCAAAACTCGGAAGACGCAGACAAACAAGAAGAACTACATGAGCGATGAAGCGTTTGCCGATCTTAAAGAGGCCATGGAAGATGCCCTTGCTTTTGAGGAAGGCAGGGGGCGCGATCTGAAAGTAACCCGTATCAGGGCGCCGCGTCCGCCTAAAGCGATGTCAGCTAAAGATATCGTCCTGATTAGACGAAAACTCAATTGCTCGCAAGCAGTCTTTGCGATGATGCTGAACATTAGTCCCAAGACTGTGCAAGCATGGGAACAAGGTTTGAGAGAACCCGGTGACGCGGCACTCAAGCTGCTGACAATCGCTAAGAAGCATCCGCAGGTTTTGCTTGAGACGTAAGGATCAACTGGTCCATAACACGGGTTAAAAGCAACCCCTGGTTTGAATTCTGAGCTGGGGTGGCCACGGAGGGCCACCCCTACAGTTAAGATTTCAGAAAAACCATTTCCCGCGCCAAACCAATTGCCGCCAGATCAGTATCGTAACGATCAGCGGAAACATCAGCGAGGCACCGTAGGCCATGCCGAGCAGGTTGTAGGGGAAGGGAATTTCCGGTATGGCTTCCAGTACGATCAAGACTCCGTAGTAAAACAAAGGCACTGAAAAATACAGCGCCGCCCACTTTCGCAGGAAGATCAAACCCGAGCCAAGTAAGACAACCGCTGCAAACAGCACCATCCGTCCGAAGTCATTGTCACTCATTGCAAATGCACCCGGACTCAGAAACAACGTCAGTACGCCGTACGCTTTGAAGAACCCAAGTCTCATGGCCCTTTACACGCGCACTCAATCTGACGGTTTCAAAACTGTCTACGGCTGCAGCTTGCGGCTTTGCCAGTTGAACGGCTTGTCGATATTGAAGTAGAGCTTCGATTGCTCATTCGTTTGCGGATCGACCACGGTCATCGCATCGTAGTGGTGCCCTTTGTTCTCCACCAGTGCCTGGCCTATCGGCTTTAGCCCAAGAGAACGGATCAACCCATACTCCTCATTGATCGAAATCACCTCAAACGCCTTCTCCGGACTCTTGCCGTCCACTGACCCCTTGATCGACGTCAACAAACCCTCAGCCATGAACTTGTGAAACTCCGCTCGCTCCTTGTTACCAGTCTCCTGGTACGCAATCTGCGCCGCCATGTGCGCATTCACCTCGACGAAGTTCTTCACAAACACCGACTCCGCGATTTTCAACACCTCTTCATAGTTCTTCTGCGCGAGCGCGGCATTCAACGGCCTATACGTCATCATCGGCGCGTAAGGATTGTAGTTGGCCGATTCGTAGAACGCATGACGCAGTTCGGTAAAGTTAACGGAAGGATCCTTCTGCTTAACTTTTTCCACTAGCTCGTCGTACTTCGTCTTCTTTTCAGCCGGCTTTGGCGTGTCCTGGGCAGCAACCGAAATCGCAACAATGAGAAGCATGAGGAGTGCACCAGCTAATCGTCGCGTCATCATCAACACTCACTTTCTGTCGGCTTGATGCCAACGTTGAGGAACTTCCGCCCGGAACCCGTGCTCGTGCGCGAACACCATCGCCTGCGCACGCGACCAGACGCCGAGCTTGTCGAAAACATTCGAGACGTGATTGCGAACAGTCTTCTCGCTGATCGAAAGACGCTCCGCAATCTCCGCGTTGCCGAGTCCTTCAGTTATCAGCGCCAGCACTTCTCGCTCGCGCGCAGTTAGCGACTCAAACGCGCGATCCTCCTGCGCCGGCGAACCTTTGAGCCCGCTAAACTCCAACACTTCGCTACAGAAACGCTCCCACGCTGGTTCAGTTTCCAAAAGGATGTGGTTCTTCGAATCGAGCTCCACGAACTGAGCTCCCGGAATTCCGGCCGCCAGAATATGACTCTCGCCGATCGGAATTACGTCGTCCTCGCGTGAGTGAAGTATCAACGTCGGCGACTTTACCTTGCCGAGAAGGTCGACGACGTTGATCGTCGCTCGTGTTTCGAGCAGTCGCGCTGCAATCTCCGGCGAGGTCGTTTTCCGGCAGAGTTCATTGAACCAGCCGATTTGTTCTTCGTTGGCGCCGGGAATAAATCGTGAAGTGAATACCTGCCTGAAGACGGGATTGTCTTTGCCCCAACCGAGCCGCGTCAGGTCGATCAACGCGCGATACAAGCGGTCTTTGTCCGGGTCGCCACGCTCATACGTGCCGCGCGCGTAGCCGCCGTAGAGAAAGAGGTGCGAGACACGTTCGGGATACTTGACCGCATACGCGATGCACGTCGCCGCGCCCTGCGAAATGCCCAACAGCGCAAACGGCTCCTGAGGATTGGCGGCGTCGACAAGGGCTTCCAAATCCTCGACCCAACGTTCGAACGAAAGGTCGCCGACGTTCCAGTCGGTCATTCCGCATCCACGTTCATCGTGACGAATGAAGCGGAAATTCGCGCTGAAGAACTGCATCCAATGCCGCCAAACCGGACTCTCCCATTCGTATTCAAGGTGAGTCATCCAGTTTGCGGCCTTGATCAGCGTCGGGCCTGTACCAGCCTCAGCCCACGCGAGTTGCACGCCGTCGGCAGTGCGGAGATATCGAATTCGCTGTGTCGCCCTCTTGATCATGGCCCCTCATACCCGAGACAAAAGTCCCATGCGAAGGTGTCGGAGTATATCCAAACCGGGACTAAACTCCCATAGCCCAGGAACGCAGAAAGTGGGATTCTTTGCAACGAAATAGCAGCGATGGAGGCAGCACAATGCTCAAGCGAATCATATTTTTTGCCTACGGAGTTTTCAGCTACCTTGTTTTTCTGGGAACCTTTTTATACGCAATCGGATTCATCGGAAACTTCGGTGTTCCCACCACGCTGGACGGTCGCGCGTCCGGGACCCTTGCGCTCAGTCTCGCGATCAACGCCGGTTTGCTGACGCTTTTTGCAGTGCAGCATAGCGTGATGGCGCGCAAGTGGTTCAAAGAATGGTGGACGAGGATCGTGCCAAAGCCGGTCGAGCGCTCCACTTACGTTCTTTTCTCGAGCGTTGCGCTGATCCTGTTGTTTGCGTTGTGGCAGCCGTTGGGCGGCGTGATCTGGTCTGTCGAAGATCCGGTCGGCCGACTCGTGTTGCGCGGACTGTTTGCATTTGGCTGGGCGTTGATTCTCTACTCAACGTTCCTGATCAACCACTTCGATCTGTTTGGCCTGCGGCAGGTTTGGCGCTACCTGCTCGGACGACCGGAAGAGGGCTTGCGCTTTACGACTCCTGGTCCATACAGGCTCGTGCGCCATCCGCTTTACGTTGGCTGGCTGTTCGCGTTCTGGATGACGCCGGTGATGACGTTTGCACACTTGCTCTTCTCGGTCGCGACCACGGCTTACATTCTGCTGGCGATCCGGTTTGAAGAACGAGATCTCGTGCGTGAGTTTGGCGAGACGTACGAAGACTATCGCCGCTCGGTGCCGATGCTTGTGCCGTCTGTGCGCAAGCGAAGTTCTAAACCGGCGAGTTCGAGGTTTTTGAACGAAGAGGAAACAAGCTACGGCCGGAAGTCGAAGCTCAGTACTGGCGCCTGAGTTTGCGAACGAAATTCCAGAGGGCGATCGTCGTGCGCCGGAGTGAGCTTGCACTAACGCGGCTGTAGGTGATCTCGTTGATGGCAAGGAAGGTGTCAAACTTTTCGCGCGTGTAAGGGAACCACCAGAGTTTTCGTAACGAGGTCCGACGACGATCGTCACTCACCACTTTGATATTCGTGATCTCAGCAAGTGCTTCGCGAGAGAAGAGGCGGCCCCAGCCACTGTGTTTCTGTCCGCCCCAGGGAAACTGTGGTTGACCGGCGCTGCTGTCGTTGATCCACACGATACCGGCATTCAAACGGCGCGCGATGTCGCTCGCCCTTTTGCTGTTCCTGCTCCAGACTGATGAACTCAGAGCGTAGTCGGAGCTGTTTGCCTCTGCTATCGCCTGATTGATCGATGAGACTCTCGTGACGACTGGTGGTATAGACGTTGAGACGTCAGTGTCGGGATCGAGCAAATCACCTTTCTTAAGCCGCTCGACTTCGCTTTTGAACGCCTGCTCAAACTCTTCAGCAATCGAGGTGTGAACAAAGATTATTTTCGTGCCGACACATGAATCGCCGTTGGCATAGAGTGCGCTCCACGCAAGGCCTTTCGCCGCCAGCGGTACGTTGGCGTCTTCACAAACAATCGCGGCCGCGCTGCCGCCGAGTTCGAGAATACATGGTTTGAAATGACGGCCGCACAACTCTGCAACGCGGCGGCCGGTTGCGTACTTGCCCGTGAAGATCACTTTCGCCACGGCTTCCTGCGCGATCAGCGATTCAACCGTTTCGCTATCACCTGACACAATCTCGACTACACCTTCGGGCAGACCTGCTTCGTGGAAAAGTTCGCGCAGCAGTTGCTCGGTCCGTGGACATCGTTCCGACGGTTTCAGAACAACAGTGTTGCCGCAAAGAATTGCTGACGATGTTTGCAGTAGCGGGAGAGAGAACGGGTAGTTTGTTGGGCCAACAACTGCCAG
Organism: Pyrinomonadaceae bacterium; assembly: GCA_035761985.1. Lineage (GTDB taxonomy): Bacteria > Acidobacteriota > Blastocatellia > Pyrinomonadales > Pyrinomonadaceae > PSRF01. Next base: position 4,944 of record DASTQB010000254.1, on the reverse strand, counting down.
AACGCCGAGTGGTTCGTAGTGTACTGCACAGACTTTGGTCCAGAAACCCGGACGCCAGTAGCGTGTGCGACGAGGTCGGAGCCAGCGTGGATACGATTTTGCAAACGACTGGAGCATCTCGAGCGCCGCGGTTACTTCCTGCGTGACGACTTCGGTTACGGGTTTGTTTGCTTCCTGCGCGATGGTGTCGACGATTTCGCGTTGTCGTTTGACGATGACATTGCGGAGGTTGTGGAGATAGCGAACGCGCGAAGACACGGGCAGCGCGGACCATAATTGAAAAGCAATCGCAGCGGTGGAGACTGCTTCTTCGACCGCGGCGTTCGGAGCGATTTCAGTCGCCGGGTTTGTATCGACGTTCCGCGCGGGAACAAAGCGGCGAGGAGTCGCCGCATTCCAGGGAGACGCCTGTTCTTGTGCTGCAGGGTTGAAGGTGAAGTCTCTCGATACCAGATCCTCATGAGTCTCACGACGGCGAACGAGTGTTGCCACACCATCTTCGATGATCGTGATGGCCGGGCGTGGTCCTGCGAAGTTGTTTCCGAGGGAAGTGAAGTACGCGCCAGTATCCATCACGGCGATACGATCGCCCGGCGACAGGACGGGAAGTTGCCGGCCGAGCGAGATGAGATCGAGCGGCGTGGGCAAGTTGCCAACCAGGTTGTAACGGCGCTTTGGACCATGGCCATTCTTATTCGAAACGAGGATGCGGTGATTTTCACTCAACAGCAAAGGCGAGATACTCAACGCGCCGGCGTCGCACAACGCAAAATACTGGTCCCGCTCTCGTTCAACTAAACTCTCAACTGTAAGCAGCAACAACGCTGACGGAGCAACTAGTGCACGTCCGGGTTCGACGTAAATCGCCGGCGCGGGGGAACCGGTTTGCGAAAACTCCTGAAGCTTCGTGGCGCAGAGTTGCGCAGTTGTCGAGACAACGCTCTCGCCGTTCGCGCCATTGTTTCCGGGTGAACGGTTCCATCCGAATAGTTTGATCGCGCCCACCAGATTCAATGCCTTGAGACTCGGCGTCTGAAAACCGCCTCCGATGTCGAGCACTTCAGGCGAGAATCCCTGGCGCAGGAGGTCTTTCCACGTCCGCAACGCAGAATCGAGCGCTTCGGCGTATGGCTTCGTACTGCTCACGCCGGAACCGATGTGGAAATGCAGTCCGCGAAGATGAAGTGCCGGCGTGCGTCGCAGTATCTCGAGTGCCGACTGCCATTCCGAACTCCCGGGAACGAACCCGATATGGCTTCCCGCAACACCACTCGAAACAGTGAAGTCAAAGCGGCGTTTCTTCAGCATGGGATTGATGCGCAGGCCGACGTTGACGCGCTGGTCCAACTCCGCAGCGAGCCGCACGAGCATTTGCAATTCGGCGACGCTCTCCACATTTATGAGCGCAACCTGCGACATGACTGCTTCACGAAGCAACGCCGCGCTTTTGACGCATCCGTTAACCACGATGCGATCGCCGGATAGGCCCAGCCCTTTCGCCAGCCACAACTCAAACTCTGAAACCACCTCAGCGCCCGCGCCTAACGTCGTCAGCGCTTTTAGAATTTCAGGGACGGGGTTTGTTTTGAATGAGAAGAAGATCTCGGTGCGCAGTCCCGCGGTTTGAAACGACGATGCGATCTCGCGATATGTCTTCTGTAGTTGGCGAGTGCTGAACACAAACAGTGGAGTGCCATACTCGGCCGCAATCTCTGTCAGGTTGCAGCCGTCCCAGAAGAGATGCTCTCCACGACGTTCCAACTCGAATTGACTGTCGGCGCTCATGTTCACAACGTTCCGATCTTCTTCCAGTGCAGACTCGTAGCCACAAACCCGACGAGGCTTAAAAAAGCAATGAGCGGCACGAGCACGAGCCCTTGATAAAGTGCGTCCAGCGTCAGAGGTTTGGGCGAAGCTGCGCCGATCGTTGGAGAGAGAAAAAGAAGTAGCAGCCAGCCTGTTACAAACATCACTGCACAGCAAATGTGACCACCGGTGAACACGTGCTTATATCTCCGACGGTCGCGCAAAAACTCTACATACGAACGCGCCACGGCATAGAGGATGAAAGTGATCGCGGTCACAAAACCCGCGGGCAGGTCCCAGAAAACGATCGTGTTTACAAATATGAGGAAGAAGAGGTTTTTGGCGAAAGCATATAACTGCGTCGCGTGACGCGGCGTGTGCTGCGGTCCACGTTCGCGCACGACCTTCGACTCCGGATCGGTGTAGAGCAGAATGCCGGACGTCTTTGACTCGAGCCCATAACAACAGCCATAGGTGAGACAACCCAGCCTGCCGAGAGTCCAGGCGATGAACATTCCCCGAACGACTGAATCGAAGATCATCAGCAGCGAATAGTCGTAAATCAAACTAAAGATCACAGCGAACAGACACCAGCCGAAGAACCCGCCAAACGAGACGAAGCCGATTTGCCTGATGCCAAACATCGGCTGCCCGATCATTTCGCGCCAGTGAGCGGCCCACCAGAAGAACCGCGCAAAAAACAGGATGCAGAAGCCGCCCAGCAGAAGCGCGAAGACCGTGTGCGCTGTCGTAACGCCCTGCGCCATCAGGATCGACGAACTCAAGTACATAAACAGGAATGCTCCAACTGTAACGAATGCTCCGTAAGTGACGAGAATCAACTCGCCACGCTGGTACATGATGGTCCAGTTGGCCATGCGATCGAGTGGCCTGCTGAACCACCGCGCAGAGTGCCGCAGCAATCGTGCAAAGGGAGCTGATAGTTTTCGCGGAAGGAGTAGCGCTGTCGTCTGTTGGTAGCCGGCAAAGGTGTTTTCGAACCGTGCGGTCAAAGCGGGCTCTTCGTAGAACAAAGCGTATGCGATCCACAGTGCAACGAGAAGAGCCGTGCTGAAGGTCAACGACCAAAACGAATTCAGCAACACTGACAGGCCGGCGAACGCGATCGTGTATCCCACATAAATCGGGTGGCGAAGATACTTATAAATCCCTACAGCGACGAACTCTGACGGCGGAAGGTGTGAAATCGGCAGTCCGCGGCCCTGGAACCACAGTTGGCCCATGCTCGCGGCCATGAGTGCGGCGCCGGCGAACAGCAGCAACGAACCGGCGACTTTCATGCCTGGACCAACTGCCATTTGCACCGGCAGCAACTGGTCGAGACGAAAACCCGTCACGAGGAGAAATGCCGGAAGACAAATCCAAAAGATCAAAACATAGCTGCAGATGGTGAAGAGGACATGCAAGCGGCTGTGAATTGCTTGTGCGTGGGGCCGGAGGACGATGTCGGAGGATTCGGTGAAGTTCATCGACTACTCTCCTAACGATCCAAACGAAACACGCTCGTGAATTGCAGAGCCGTGCACCGAGGCGCCGTTCACACGCAGGATCGCCTCGGAAAACAGTTTGAGTTCACTTCCGTTACATGCTGTGCGTGCAAGAAAACGTTTCAGGAGCCTGGGTTTAACGCGGTCGTCTGTGATTAGTGTGCCGTTCTCCAAAATGCGGCGACGATTGAGCCTGAGAGTGAAAGCGTTGTGAGTAAGAATGGTTTGCTTATCTTGCTCGTCGGTTTGAATTTCAAATTCACGTCCTTCGACGCGATTGAGTGTGAGTTGAGGTATTCCGTCGTTCTTTTTGTCCAGGACGATGTGTTGAAGCAGAGTTCCGTCGCGCGTTTTGATCTGATCGTAGACAAGTGAGTACGACCCGCAGTGCGCACGGCCCCAGAGCAACTCTGCAACGGCAAAGCGCCACGGAGGCATAGTCGTCTCGACGTAGTCGTGATATCCGGTCCCGCGCACTTCAATTTCGCGCGAGTTGTAGTTGAGTGTGCCCTCGATAGCCGCTTCGACGTGGGGAACGTGCCACGACAAATAGTCTTGATCTTGAAGTAGTAAGCCGTCGCCGCCGGGTTTCCAAACGCCGGTCAGCGGGACGTAAGTAAGATTGATTGTTAGCTTTGGCAGTTCGAGTTTTACGTGGGCCTTAGTGTTTTCGAATTGCAGAATCGAGCTTCCGATGACGACGCGATTGCCGCTTACGGCCGATTTTGCATGCAGGGCAGGTTTGAGCTCGCCGTTATCCGGCAACGTGAGGTGCGCGGAGACGTAACCTGGTGAAATGCCCGCGACCTTCGTTATGACAAAATACATGTAGAGCACGTGACCGTCGCTTGCGACGAGATCCAGATACCACTTTTGTAGTCTGAAAGGGATCACTTGTCGGGCGGGAAACTATCCTCGGCAGCTGGATCTGTCAATAGGAAAATCGCTGGAAACAAAGTTAATATCGGAGCTTCCGGAGGATGTTCAACCATGCGAAAAGTGACATTTGGCGGGGCGTGTAGTCTCGACAATTTCTTCGCCCGCAAAGACGACTCGGTCGATTGGCTCATGTGGACCAACGAGGTGAACGAGATCATGGAGTCGTACTGGTCCACGATCGATACAGTCGTGATGGGCCGGCGGACTTACGAAGTCGCGTTGCGAACCGGCGGTGGCGACGGCAGTTCTCCGGGTGTGAAGACTTACGTGTGCTCGCGTACGCTCAAGAAACCAAACACTGATGACTTGATCTTTGTGTCCGAAGATGCGGCGGATTTCGTTCGCAGGTTGAAGGAAGAGGATGGCAAAGACATTTGCATCATGGGCGGTGGCTTGCTGGCGAAGTCGTTACTCGAAGCCGATCTGATTGACGAGATCGGGCTCAATATTCACCCGATCATTCTTGGTTCCGGGATTCCGTTGTTCCACGACATGTCGCGGCAGCTCGATCTGGAGCTGGTGAAGTTGCAGCAACTGTCGAATGGCTGCGTGGTCGTTACTTACCAGCGCAAACGTTAGACATGATTTTCTCCTGTAAATCATGGAAAATCCTGAAATCCTGTCAAAGGTTTTACAGCGTGACAATCCTCAAACTGTCATATTTCTCCTCAACCTCGCTGGTCTAAACGGC